>JAVHQG010000310.1:0-10152 GCA_036171035.1 Bacteroidales bacterium | reverse complement strand
TATTCAAATTAAATCCCTTCGGGATTAATATAAAAATGAAGTGAGAAATGTTAATGACTATTTTCAAAACTAGAGTAACGAAATTATTGGCGTTTTCTTGCTGACACTAATTAAGGGCAAAAAGGTATTGAAAACTTCAAAAATATTATTTTCTTGCAAGGACTACTTATTTTAATTTTTCTATTTGTTCTTTTGTAAGTCCTGTATATTTTATTATTTTAGCAATAGATTCTCCATCATTTTTCATTTGGGTGGCTATTTCATTAGATGTTTCCATTTTCCCAACTTTATAATTAGACAGAATCAAGCTTTTTTCATATCGTTGTTGTTCTATATATTTTTCATATTCTTTTCTTTCTTCTTCACTTAGCTTCATTACATCAAGTTGTTTTTTTGCTTCTTTCAATCCCTTAGCTTTAAACTCGTCTTTTATTTCATCTTTCTTTAGAAAATATATCCATTCATCCAATGTGTTTTTAGCAACATCGTTAAACTGATTAACCTTTATTACATAGTATTCGGGATATATTTTGGAAATATTATCTGTATGGTACAAGTTTTCTTGCTCTTTCGATAATTTTAAAATATCGTGCTTATGAATTCCCTCAAATTTAGTTGTGCCATGATATACATAATCGTCGCCTTGTCCCAAATCAAAATAAACAATATTTACAGAAATAATCTTTTTTATTTGAGAATATTCCATTCCCTCGCCTAGGTTATTAACCAACAAAATGGAAGCACCGAATAAAATGCGCAGTAAATAATCGTGTTCTTGATTGTTTTGTACTTCAATAATTATCAATTCGCCTTTGCCATTCTGTACAAGTACATCAACTCTGTTGAATTTTTGATACTTATCTTCTTTATTACTTTCACTTTCAAGAATACTTTCTATTTTTATGTCTTCACCAATTAATTCAGATAAAAATCCTTCGAGAATGCCAAAATTGGCTTTGTTCCTCAAAAGTCTTTTTACTGCCCAATCAAATCTTATAAGTTTTATCATTTATATTTCGATTACTTACATTACAAAAATAAAAAAAATAGCTGAGTCTCGGTAAAAAGTTGGTAATAACTTTTTCATTTCAAATTTTCATAAAAACAAAATCATGATATTTTTGCTTTCAAATTTATCATTTTATGCAAAAAAAAGTCAATACAGCAAGGCTTTCAATCTTATCAAACACAATATTGATATGTGGTAAATTAGTGGTTGGAATACTGTCAGGATCTGTTAGTATTATATCCGAAGCCATTCATTCTACCATGGATTTGCTGGCTGCAATCATTGCTTTTTTCTCAGTAAAAGTTTCAGACACACCTCCTGATAAAGATCATCCTTACGGGCATGGAAAAGTGGAAAACATTTCCGGTGTAATTGAGGCGGTATTAATTTTTATTGCATCGGGTTGGATTATCTATGAAGCTGTTCACAAGCTGCTGCTTAATTCTCCTGTTGAGTCCATCGGATGGGGATGCGTAATAATGTTTTTTTCAGCAGTTGTGAATTTTTTTGTTTCCCGTAGGCTCTATAAAGTTGCAAAAGAAACCGACTCTGTGGCACTCGAAGCAGATGCACTGCATCTCAAAACAGATGTTTACACTTCGCTTGGCGTTGGAGTGGGTTTACTTTTAATATGGATTACCGGATTAAATTATTTAGACCCTGTTGTTGCAATTCTTGTGGCTTTGTTTATTTTAAGAGAAGCCTATTTTATGCTTGTAAAAGCCTACCAACCGCTTGTTGATGCAGCACTTCCAGATAAAGAAATTGAACAAATTGAAACTTATCTACATATAAACGAAGTACATTATCACAACCTTCGCACAAGGAAAGCAGGAATGCTAAGATTCGTTGATTTCCATTTGAATGTACCCGGAAATATTTCTGTACAAGAATCGCACAATCGCTGTGATATCATTGAAGCAGATCTCCAAAAACTGCTTGGGAATATCGAAGTAACGATTCATGTGGAATGCGAACAACCCAATAAATAATTTTACTGCAATAAACTCATTGCAACTTATTATGCTAACTTTGAGACTTACTTACATACTATTTTAGTAATTTGTGTGAAAAAAAACATTTCATATTTCATTCTTTTTATACTAGCTCTGAATATATTTCAGTTTACATCCTGTAAAAAAGAACTCAGCGAACCAAACTGGGATGTTGATTTGCTCACTCCTTTGGCAAAAGCTACACTAACAGTAAACAACATTTACAACGATACTACAAAAAAAATTAATGCGGATAATTCCATATCAATGGTGTATTCCAGTGGGCTATACGACTTCACCCTTGACACACTCTTTAAAATTCCAGATACAACAGTTACTTATTCTGCCCGATTGAGCAATATCGATCTTGGAGTCATTGATGTTACGCATCGTACTTCTTTAGGAGATATAGCCAATAAAGATAAAGAAACCAATGGCATTAACAGCAATTTATATCAAACCATCATGCAAGCACACAATACGGGGACACCAACCGTTATAGATCCTATTGCAGAACAGATTTTTGACAGCCTTGATATTGATGCAAGCCAATATTTTCAAACAGCTACATTGAGTAACGGATTTATGGATATTAAAATCGACAATCAACTGCCCATAGCTATCTCAAATCTTGTTTTTCAAATTCGCAATAGAAGCAACAATATGCTTGTTTTGCAAGATACCTTCCCACTAATTCCAAGTCATGCATACATGCAACAAACTAAGTCACTTGCAGGGCTTACAGTAGAAGGGCATCTGTATGGGTATGTAAAGATATCAAGTCCGGGTAGTGGCAGTGCAGTAACAATTGATACCAGTCAGGCACTCACTGCTCAAATCATCATCAGAGATGTTGCAGTGTCGTCTGCAGTGGCAAATTTCCCCGGGCAAAACATTGTTGATAAAAAAGAAAAAACCAGTTTTAAAATGGGAGACGTGCAGCTTTCAAAAGTTTTAGCTAAAAGTGGAAATATCAATATCGATGTATATAACACACTACATGAAACGCTGCATTTTAATTACAAAATGTATAGCGCCTCAAAAAATGGAACAATTCTTCAACTCACAGGAACCATTCCCCCTGCATCTAATGGCACAGCATCACATACCGTTATCAATAAAGATTTGCAGGGATATACCATCAACATGAAAGGCATAGGTCCGGTGGAAGCAATTTACGGAGATCTTGACGGCAACGGCGTTATCAACGGGGATACAGTGAATACAATATATTCTGTTCTTACCGGAACAATTGATTCTTCGGGAAATCAAATTTCACTTTCATTGCAGGATAGCATCTATTTTAAATGTGTTTTCACAAATCTTATCCCCGAATATATTGAAGGATTTTTAGGAAAAGATACCCTTACTGAAAATGGTAGTTTCAACCAAGACATAATCAGCCAGCTTGTGGGTGCATCGCTCGATTTTAACGACGTGAAAGTATCGCTAAATTTTTCAAATCAGATTGGTGTTGGAGGACAAATAAAAATCAATCAATTGAAAGCAACAAATACAAGTAATAATCAAACAGCAACTCTCAACATTTTTCCATCAACTGCACCGTTTTATATCATAAAACCCGTTAATCCTTTCAGTTCTTTCACTGATGTTGTTCCAACAATAAATTTTTTCCAGTTGAACAATACAAATTCCAACATCAATCAACTCATAAATGTTATTCCAAACCAGTTTCAATATTCAGTTCAGATATTCCTTAATGCAGGAATTTCAACACCGGCATCCGGTTTAGGAACTGATTTTGTTTATTATGGCGATAAAATCAATGCTCGTTTGGATATCGAAGTTCCACTGTCAGTAATTGCCGGCAATGTGATTCTAAATGATACAACAAAATTCTCACTTGGGACAGCAAAAACAAACCAAATTATTGGAGGAAACTTAATTTTAATAACGGATAACCTGTTTCCGGTTGAGGCTACACCACAAGTTTACCTTCTAGATTCACTAAATCAGATATTAGATGTATTGATTCCATCAGGGGCAAAAGTGGAAGCCGGAGACGTTGATGCAACTACACACAGGGTAAAACTTGCCAAACGTTCAAAAATCATCATTCCTATCACACCACAACGATTAGACCTTTTAAAAAAGACAAAAAAAGTTAAAACAACTGCGTCATTCCTCACAAGACCACAAGACAATCATGTAAAATTTTACAACGATTACACAATGAAATTCAAATTGATTGGCGATTTTAATTATTTATTACATCAATGATCGACATGTAAGTTCATGATACGCATACACATTAATGAATATCAGGATTTAATGCAAATTTTCAAGAAAAACACTGAACGGTGTAAACAGAATAATAATTTTTATATTTTTACCACAAAATTCAATAATTAAACAAATGAAAAATTACATTCCTTTATTCCTTATATTCAGTACACTTTCAATAATTTGCCATGCCGGTACTTTTAGTCCTGATACAACAAAAAATGCATCGAAAGACTCAACACTCGTAATGGCAGAAGGGCAAGAAGCAGAAATGGCTTATAACACAGGCATTCAGCACATGGGAAATAAAAAGTTCAAAGAAGCCATTGAAGCCTTCGATCAGGCTATTAAATTAAAGCCCGGGTTTGACAAGGCACTGTTCAATAGAGGAAGTGCCAAAGTTGAATTAAACGATTTACAAGGTGCAATAAACGATTTTGACGAAACAATTAAAGCAAATCCTGAAATGGGTGCAGCATATTACAGCAGAGGACATTTAAAATTCACGATGGCAAAATATCAGGAATCTCTCGATGATCTCACACTTGCCAAAACAAAAGGGTTTAAAGAAGTTGGGGTTTTCTATTATAGTGGTGTAGATAAGTTTTTACTCAACGATTATAAAGGAGCTATTGAAGCGTTCGATGAAGCATTAAAATATAAAACAGACTATGCTTATGCTTACAACGACAGAGGCAGTGCAAAAAAACAATTGGAAGATTACGATGGGGCAATTGCTGATTACACAAAAGCAGTTGAACTCGATAAGAACTCATATATCTCATATAACAACAGAGGTAGCTGCAAAAGGAAAAAAAATGATTTTGAAGGTGCCATCAAAGATTATGATGAAGCAATTAAAATCAAAGCCGACTATTATATTGCACTAAATAATCGTGGAAGTGCTAAATATGAACTGAAAAACTATGCCGGAGCAATAGAAGATTTTACCAAAGCAACAAGCATCAAAACAGATTATGAATTTTCATACAACAATCTGGGAACTGTATATTTCAAACTTGAGAAATATGATGAATCCATAAAAATGCTCGATAAAGCCATACAACTAAAACCAGAATATGGATTTGCATACATGAATAGAGGCAACTCTAAAGAAATGATGAGAGATCCGGCCGGAGCTTGTGCAGACTGGAAAAAAGCTTCAGAACTAGGAGTAAAAAATGCACAATCATTTATATCAGACTGTAAATAATTGCAAAATTTCACATTTCAACAAACTCAATATACAATTGTAAAAATTATAAATCAAAGAAATCATGAAACTCATAATATTATTTACTCTACTAACTTTTTCAACAAGTTGCATTTTTGGTCAAGATGGAAATATTAAAATAGAAAAAGACAAACTACTAAAAGGTGAAAAAAACGACGCATTTAAAGGAGCATGGAATGCCGTAAAAGAAGCAGAAGCAACATGGGAAGAAGCGTCCAATTATTATGCTCAAGCACTTGAAGGATATTTAGCTGCTAGTAAAAAGCCTAACGGGGAGACATCTAAAGAAGCAGAAAACAACAAAGACATGAGTGCTGCCAGCTTGGTTCAATGCCTTGAAAAATATGTAAACGCTGCTAAATATAACCCGGATTATCCTGAACTAAACTACAAAGTAGGTGTGTGCTATCTTGAATCGCCACAAAAAAGCAAAGCATTAAATTTTCTAATAAAAGCATATGAAGCCAATAAGCGTGTAGCTGCTGATATTTCATTTCATATTGCAAGAGGATACCATTTAAGTGCCAATTTTGAAAAAGCTATTGAATACTACAACAACTACAAAAGCACATTATCACCGACAGAATTAGCTAAAATGGGGACTATCATCCAGAAAAAAATTGAAGAATGCAACAACGGTAAAGAAATAATAAAAAAGAAAGAACGTGTATTCATTGATAATGTTGGTCTATCTATCAACTCGCCTTACCCTGATTACAGCCCGCTTATCTCAACAGATGAATCAATGATGATATATACATCACGCAGACCAGGCGGAATATCTACAAATCTATCATCTGATGGTTTAGATTTTGAAGACATCTATATTTCCTATAATGAAAACGGGAAATGGAAGAAAAGTGAGAATATCGGGAAAACGCTGAATACACCGGACCATGATGCAACGATAGGTTTATCGCCTGACGGCACCGAACTTTTTCTCTACAAAGCAGAAAACATGGGCGACATCTATGTTTCAACATTAAAAGGGAATGAATGGTCCAAACCAAAATCACTAAAAGGTATTAATTCAAAATATCATGAAACAACAGCCAGCTTCTCATTTAGCGGAAACACAATTTATTTTGTAAGCGATAGAGAAAAAGATGATTTTGGAACGAAATCATATGGTGGAAAAGATATTTATTTTGCAGATAAAGATGCTGATGGAAACTGGGGAAAAGTTAAAAATATGGGTTCAACAATTAACACCCCTTACGATGAAGAAGCAGTGTTTATGCACCCTGACGGCAAAACAATGTATTTTAGTTCTCGCGGACACAAAACTATGGGAGACTATGATATTTTTAAGTGTACACTAAATGATAAAGGTGAATGGGACACCCCTGAGAACCTAGGCTATCCGATTAATTCAACCGACGATGACCGATTTTTTGTAATATCCGGTAGTGGAAAACATGGGTATTATGCAACAGCAAAAGAAGGCGGCGAGGGCTTTCATGATATATATATGATTACATTTCTTGGACCTGAAAAACCACTGGTGCAAAGCAATGAAGACAATTTACTTGCAAGCCTTGAAAATCCTGTAAAAGAAGTAGTGGTTGAAAAAGCAGTTGAGCTCAAAACAATGCGTCTTACTGTATTGAAAGGCACAGTGAAAGACGCTTTCACCGGAGATCCTGTTGAAGCTACAATTGAAATAGTTGATAACGTAAAAAACAAAGCAGTATTTACATCTACGGCAAATAGTAAAACAGGGAAATTCCTTGTTACACTCCCATCAGGCAGAAACTATGGAATATTTGTACATGCAGAAAAATATCTTCCCCATTCTGAAAACTTTGACTTGGCTGAAGCTACGGAATATAAAGAGGTTGAGAAAGAAATTAAACTTGCAAAAATTGATGTCGGTGCAAAAATTGTTTTACGTAATATCTTTTTTGATTATGGAAAATCAACCTTACGATCAGAATCATTCGGAGAACTCGACAGACTTCAAAAGCTACTCACTGAATTCAATACTGTAAAGATAGAAATATCGGGGCATACCGACAATAAAGGCTCTAAAGCAATCAATAAACCACTATCCGAAAATCGTGCAAAAGCTGTAGTAGATTATCTTGTTAAAAACGGTATTGCACAAGACAGGCTTACTTTTGCAGGATATGCAGATGAACAACCCATTGCTGAAAATAAAACAGAAGATGGTCGTCAGCAGAACCGCCGTGTAGAATTTAAAGTATTGAGCAAATAAGACGATTGCAATTAGCAATTGGCATGGAGGCAGGAGACAGTTTTATTTTCACAAAATGCCGTAACTAATATCCGGTTCACGGATTATAGTTTTCTCGTACCGGGGATATTCAATACGTGAATGATAAATGTTCCTCAACTGACTTTTCAGCATTTTCTTAATCGTATTAATATCTTTAAATGTAATATCTGAATTCACAAGTTGATTGTTGTTAATTTGACTTCCAACAATATTATCAACCAATTCATCAATTGCTTCTTCCGTGTATATTTTAAGACTTCGTGAAGCAGCCTCAACAGAATCGCAAATCATCAATACAGACGATTCCTTTGAAAACGGGACAGGACCTGCATAGGTAAATTTCTGTGTTTCACCTTCTTTTTCAGGATACTTTTTAATAAATGAACGATAAAAATATTGAACTTTAGTAGTGCCATGATGTGTTCTAATAAAATCAATAATCTGTTCGGGGATATTATATTTTCGGGCAATCACAACACCTTCTCTCACATGACTGATAATAATTTCAGCACTTTCTTCAAATTCCAAGGCATCATGAGGATTATTCCCAAACCCCTGATTTTCGATGAAATATTGCTGCACATTCACCTTACCTATATCGTGATACAAAGCACCTGTGCGAGCGAGCAATGAATTGCCACCAATTTTTACCATCACTTCCTCAACCAAATTTGATACTTGAAGCGAGTGCTGAAAAGTTCCAGGTGCTTTTTCAGCCAGCATCCTCAATGCCGGATGATTGGTATCAGACAACTCCATAAGCGTAACATCTGAAAGGAATCCAAATACTTTTTCAAAAATATAAATCAATGGATATGCCGACAATACTAGAAGTCCATTAAATCCAAACCACACAAGATTTCTATAATTTACCTTCATCAAATCGCCCTCCTGAATTATTGATATTGCGAAAAACACAACACTGTAGGTAAGAATAATAAATATAGCAGAAATAAAAAATTGTTCCCGACGATTAACATTTGCTAATGTAAAAATTGCAGTGATGCCAACTAGAATCTGAAGTAGAGCAAATTCATAGCCATTGGGCATAAAAAAACTAATGATCAGAACGGCAATAATATGGATAAATAAAGCAAGCCTAGTATCATAAAAAGTTCGAATCATGATTGGCAAAATGGCAAGAGGAATAATATATAAATTAATTTTTGTAAACCTTATGAATGCACTATATACCGTAACCATAATGACAACCAACAAAAGTAAAAATGAGGTTTTAATACTATCACGAATAATATCACGCCGGAAATTGAGCAAGAAAAACACGATTGCAAGCATACAAACAACCACAATTATAAATTGACCAAGTGTAATAAAATAAAAGCTTGAAGTGCTTGTAATATAAGACTCATACTCCTTTTTTAAAGAATTTAGAATCTTCAATTTTTGAGCATCCACGATTTCACCTTTTAAAACAATTCGATCGCCCTCACCTACCATACCTCGGGTTATCGAAACATTTTCAGTCATATTTTTGCGAAATTTGACAGTAGTTTCTTCATCATAAACAATATTCGGAGAAACAAATTCTTTCAACCTTAATTCATCTACAAAATTAGCATCAATATTTTCATGATTTGGCAACTGCTCTCTTCTGTTATGAATCGCTTTATCGATATACTCGTATGCGGTTTGAATATCAAAAAAATCTTTTTCATTATATTCTTCTGCAATATTATTTCGAATCATTGTTAGGGTAATATCTTTGATGCCATCACCAGATATATTTCTTGGCATAACAATAAGTCCCTTATTATATATCTCTTCAAGTAAGTTTGAAGTAAAATTCAGGTAGGCATATTTAGTCTGTGAAATTTTCTCATTTTCTTTATCAGACTTGGTTGAATCTGTAACATCAATCCCATAATATTTTTTATAATTCTCTGCCCATTTTAATTCAAATTTTTTATTAAAACGATTTAAGTTTTCGACAAAAATCTGATTATCATATTTAAAATAGGGTGTGAAATTTTTAAAAAGACTATCCTTCTCTTCAGCAATTTCTGTTTCCGTTTTATATATCGGGAAATCAAGTGGTGCAGTCAAATTCTTGTGAAGCCATGCTGTTCCTTTTTTAAATTCATATGGAAATTTTGCTCCTTTCGGTATTACAAGTAGTAAAATCAATGCTGTAGCAATAAAAAGCAGTGTGTTATAAAATCGATGATTGGGTGTACTTTTTTCCTCCATGGGTATAATTTTTATACAACAAAATTAATAAAATTTGTGGTTAATAATAAAAACTATGTTTCTTAAACATTTTCAATAGAATGGTCTAAATATTTAATAAAAGCATATAAACACGATAAAAGCAACATCTCCACCAATAAGTATTCTAAATTGTTATGAATAATTATTCATATCGAAATCAATTAATTAGAAAATTTTTCGTAATATATTTGTTGACAAAAAT
>JAVHQG010000309.1:0-10191 GCA_036171035.1 Bacteroidales bacterium | reverse complement strand
GAAAAAATCATGAATAAATTTGTAAAAAATTAAACAAACTATTTCGTAATAAGAAGAGCCTCTTTTAGGGGCTTTTTTTACTGCAAAACTATCATGCAAATGTTCCTCTAACACTCTATTTTACTAACCTAGATATACTTTTAGATTTTTGTTTTTTGAAACATTTCTTAATTTTCTAACAGCTTTTTCTTTTATCTGACGAATTCTTTCAGGAGTCAACCCTATGTAATTTGAAATCTCACCTAAACTTAGAGCATTTTGACCGCATAAACCATAAAACAGTTTGATTACATCAGCCTCCCTTTCAGATAAAGTATTTAATACCCTTTCAATTTCTTTACATAAGGACGCTGTAAGAAGACCAGACTCAGGGTTGTTTGCATTTTGATCTTCTATTAAATCATACATAGATACATTTTCATCTTGAGTAATAGGGGCATCCATTGAAACGTGCCGACCTGAATTTCTTAAAAGAGATCGGACATCTTCAGGAGCAATTTCGAGCGCAATAGCTATCTCTTCTGTTGTTGGCTCTCGTTCCAGTGCCTGCTCAAGCTGTGCAGTAGTTTTTGTTATTTTATTCAACGACCCCACCTTGTTGAGAGGCAATCTCACAAGTCTTGATTGTTCAGCTAAAGCCTGCAAAATTGATTGTCTGATCCACCATACCGCATAAGAAATAAACTTAAACCCACGTGTTTCATCAAATCGTCTAGCGGCAATAATAAGGCCCAAATTCCCTTCATTAATAAGATCGAGAAGCGTGAGCCCCTGATTCTGATACTGTTTGGATACAGAAACAACAAATCGCAGATTCGCATTAATAAGCCTGTTGAGTGCTTTAATATCGCCTTCTCTGATTTTTAGGGTAAGCTCAACTTCTTCTTCGGCAGTAATCAGGTCAACCTTGCTTATTTCCTGTAAATACTTATCCAATGCAGCAGTATCACGATTCGTAACCTGCTTAGATATTTTTAATTGTCTCATGATAATTTGTTTTTCAATGGGTATAAAATTATTTATTTTCCAACAGTATTATAGTAAACATTTATAAAATTTGAAAAAACAAATAGAAATTTACAAAGGGAACAACACGTATAGCTTTAAAATTAATTTTGCAAACACTTTATTATTCATAAATAATTAATATCTTTGTTTTATACGCTTCATACGTATTTAGTTTCATTAATGAAGTATTAAATTTCATGACTTAAACATTATTAATATGGGATTATTTGACAAATTAAAAGGAGAATTTATTGACATTATTGAATGGCTAGATTCCTCTAGTGACACCATGGTACACCGTTTTGAAAGGCATCAGAATGAAATTAAAAATGGTGCAAAATTAACCGTTCGCGAATCGCAAATAGCGGTTTTTATTAACGAAGGACAGTTGGCAGACGTTTTTCAACCTGGCATGTACACATTAACAACAGAAAATTTGCCCTTGTTGTCAACACTAAAAGGTTGGAAATATGGCTTTAATAGTCCATTTAAAGCTGAAGTTTATTTTCTGAACACAAAAAATTTTACAGATCAGAAATGGGGTACTCCAAACCCTATCATGCTTCGTGATCCTGAATTAGGGCCATTGCAAATACGGGCTTTTGGCACCTATGCTTTCCGCATTACAGATGGACCAAAGTTTATTAAAGAAATTGTTGGAACAGATGGTGATTTTACTACAGAAGGTGTAACCAATCAGCTTCGTAATATCATGGTGACTCGTTTTACAGATGCAATTGCTTCATCAAAGATACCTGTGTTTGACATGGCGAGCAATTATGATGAAGTGTCGAAATTTGTTGAAGAAAAATTAAAACCGGAAATATTGGAATATGGTCTTAACCTCACAAAATTCCTTATTTCAAGCATTACGCTTCCACCTGCTGTACAAGAAGCTCTCGATAAAAGAACCAGTATGGGCATTATCGGAGATTTAAGTAAATACACCCAGTTTCAAACTGCACAAGCAATTGAAGCATCTGCTAATAATCCCGGAGGTGCCGGAGAAGGTATGGGCATGGGTATGGGATTTGGTATGGCAAACATGATGGTAAATAGTTTTAATCAACAGCAACAAGGTAGCCAACAACAACAAAGTACACAAAATACGACTCCACCACCACCTCCACCAACTGTAAAATTCTTTCTTGCAGTAAATGGACAGCAACAAGGTCCTTTTGATTCAGCAACATTGAAACAAATGATTTTACAAAACCAAATAAATAAAGAAAGTCTTGTATGGAAAGAGGGTATGGCTGCATGGACACAGGCCGGACAAGTTGCTGAAATTATGTCATTATTTAGTACTGTGCCACCACCACTCCCTCCGGTTTAATAATAATGAAACAAATATAAACGTGTACACATAATACGCTCATGGACGAAACAGTAAATGATTTTATTTGCCCAAAATGCAGAAGTGTTCTAAATATTGAGCATAATATTATTTTTTCTGTTCAAGCAAGAAACGACCAAAATGGCTTGATTTTGTTAAGCACAAAAATAGGTGACTATACCGTAAAAAATCAGGATAATATTGTTTTTGATAAAGGCGAAAAACTTGAATTTTTTTGCCCCATATGCAGAGAGTCTCTTTCTGCAACAGATGTAAACGAAAATTTGGCACGCGTGATCATGCTTGATGAGGAAAAGAATGAATATCAAATATTATTTTCAATTGTAGCCGGCGAGTATTGTACATATATGATCTCTAATGAAAATTTTCAATCTTTTGGGGACGATTCTGTGATTTATATGAATGACATAAAAGGATAACATAATTTTACAGCCAATAAATGGAAGAGCCAATAAAACAGCAAACAAATCAAAGCGAAATAATATGCAGAAATTGTAGTGCTAAATTGAAATTCGCTCCTGGCACAATCAGCTTGAAATGTGAATATTGTGGAGCTGAAAATGAAATTGAAATCAAACAAGAAGTAATTGAAGAAATTGACTTTTTATCATTTATCGATAATCAACTTCAGGCAGAAGATAAAATTCAAGTAGCTACCATAAGCTGTAATGCATGTGGGGCTGAAACAACAATGCAAGATAATATTGTTTCTGATTTATGTCCATTTTGCGCAAATCCGTTAGTTGTAAAAGAAGGCACTACGAAACAATTGTTGAAGCCTAAGTCTCTTTTACCTTTTAAAATAGATACAAAACAGTCTCTCGTGCTTTTCAGAAGTTGGATTAAAAGCTTGTGGTGGGCTCCAAACAATTTAAAAAATTATGCACAGCAAAGTGAAAAATTAGCTGGCATGTATATCCCATATTGGACATACGATTCAAACACAACTTCAAGCTATTCTGGAGAAAGAGGAGATGATTATCAGGAAACTGAAACCTATACAACAACCGATTCGGATGGCAATGAAACAACTGAAGAAAGAACAGTAACCAAAACTAATTGGACATATACCAGCGGTACTGTGAATGATAGTTTTGATGATGTATTGGTGCTTGGAAGCAACTCGCTTCCACGAAAATATACTGAAGCACTTGAGCCATGGGATCTTGAAAATCTTATCCCTTTTGATGAAAAATTCCTTACCGGCTTTAAAACCGAAAGTTACCAGATTGATGTGAAAGCAGGATTTGAAGACGCTAAAAGTAAGATGGATCCGGTGATTGAACAAACTATCAAGAATGATATTGGTGGCGACCACCAGCGAATTTCTACTAAAAATGTAACTTATAATGATATTACCTTTAAACACACTCTCCTTCCATTGTGGATTAGTGCTTATAGATACAATGATAAGGTCTATCGTTTTCTAATCAATGCACGAACAGGTGAAGTGCAAGGGGAACGCCCTTATAGCTGGATAAAAATTACAGCAGCTATTTTGGCCGGAGTGGCAACAGTCGCAATAATTATTTATTTTGCAACAAAAAAATAGTAATGAATTCATAAAAATAAAAAAGTCCCAATTAAGGGACTTTTTTTGTATCATGAAAGCTGAAGGGACTATACTTTTTTATTTGCAATATTCTGGTCAACTAAAATTCTTCCACAATATTCACATACAATAATTTTTTTACGTTGACGAATGTCCATTTGTCGTTGAGGTGGAATCTTATTAAAACAGCCACCACAAGCATCTCTTTCAATAGTTACAACAGCTAATCCATTTCTAGCATTTTTTCTAATCCTTTTATATGCTGTAAGCAATCTAGGCTCAATATGTTTTTCAAGACTTATAATTTTATTTGCAAGTGTTTCTTCCTCTTTTTGATTTTCAGATACAATTTCTTCAAGTTCTTTTTTCTTAATTGAAAGATCATTTTTTCTTTCTTCCAACAAAACTGCTGAGCTTTGAATAAACGTTGTTTTTTCGGTTACCATGAATGCAAACTCTCGTATTCTTTTCTCGCACAATTCAATTTCCAATGTCTGAAACTCTATTTCTTTTGATAAGGAATCATATTCGCGATTGTTTCGAACATTATTCTGTTGTGTCTTATATTTTTTAATAAGATCTTCTGCACCTTTGATCTCTGCCTTTTTAGCGACTACCTGAGCATTAAAACTTTTCTTTTCTTCTTCAAGATTTTTAATACGAGTTTCAAGCCCTGCAATTTCGTCTTCCAAGTCTCTAACCTCTAAAGGAAGTTCACCTCGCAATGTTTTAATATTATCAATTTCTGAATCTCCTAGCTGTAGTTCATAAAGAGATTTTAGTCTTTCTTCTACTGATATTTCAACAGATTCAACCACTTTTACTTTTTCTTTTGCCATTTTTTACAAATATTTTATTGGATTTGTATTCGTTTCTGAAAAATTGATTGCAAAGGTAGGGAATTTTTTATTAAGTAGGTCATAAAAAAGTTCTTTTGTATATTGTTCACTCTCATAATGACCTATATCAGCCATAATGATGCGATTTTCGGTATTAAAAAAATCATGATATTTAATATCTCCCGTAATAAAAATATCGGCTTGTGCCATGATCGCTTCTTTAAGTTTAAAACTTCCACTACCACCACATACAGCAACACGCTTAACGTTCTTTTTGTGGAAAGTAGTATGTTTAATAATCCCACAATTAAAGATTTTTTTTACACGTTTTAAGAATTTCAAGCAATCTTCGGCTTGTGGAAGATCGCCTACCATTCCTATTCCCACTTCAGAATATTTATTTTCCAATGGGTAAACATCATATGCCACCTCTTCATATGGATGAGTTTTTAATAATGCTGAAATAATATGAATTTGTTTCGACTTTGGGAAAATTATTTCTGTACGAATTTCATCTTCAAAATGCAACTTACCAATTTCTCCAACAAATGGATTAGCATCTAAACCAGCTCTGAACGAACCTTTCCCTTGCAAATTATAACTACAGTAATCATATTTCCCAATATTACCTGCACCCACTTCAAAGAGTGCATAACGCACTTTTTCAGCATATTTTAGTGGAACAAAATATACCAGTTTTTTCAGTTCATTCTGCATAGGTGAAAGAATTGTGCAATTTTGCAAACCAATTTTATCACAAATTTTCTTATTTACTCCCATGCAAATTGAATCGAAATTAGTATGTCCAGCATAAATAGCTATGTCGTGTTTAATCGCCCTTGTAACAATACGTTCAATGGTATTTGATTGTGTGATTTTCTTTAGTCCATTAAATATAATGGGATGATGAGCAATTATCAGATTCAATCCTTTATTAATCGCTTCAGCAATCACATCTTCCGTAACATCTATCGTGAGCAATGCCCCGGTTGCAGTAGCTTCTTTATTGCCAACCAATAGTCCTGAATTATCATATGATTCCTGATATGACAAAGGAGCAATAGATTCAAGGAAAGTAGTAATTTCATTTATTTTCATGAAAGCATTTTTATGAATTATTTTTCTGATGTCATTTGATTTATTTTATTAAAAGAAGCCATCAAACCTTTAATTAATGCAGAACTAAGTCCTTGGTGTTCCATTTCATTCAGACCCGTTATTGTAATACCTCGGGGAGTTGCTACCTTATCAATTTCCTGTTCTGGATGAGAACCTGTTTTTAGAATCAGATCTGCGGCTCCTTTTACGACTTGTGCTGTGATTTTTAAAGCTTGATCGGCACTGAATCCGATTTCAGTCCCTCCTTGAGATGCCGCCCTAATGAATCGAAGAGCAAACGCTATTCCACATGCACCGAGAACTGTTGCTGCATCGGCAAGCCCCTCATCAATAATTTCTACTCGTCCTATTTTTGAGAAAAGAGCAATTATATTATCAAGATTTTTCCCTTTAGTCTGCTTGGTTGCAATACAGGTAATTGATTCGACAACTGAAGCTGCAGTGTTTGGTACAGCTCTATAGACGGGCAAACCGGGGCAGAAAGCCTGTAATGTGATTAATTTATATCCCGTAACTAGAGAAACTAATTGATGCTGATTTTTCTTTAGAAAGGGTGTTATTTCTTTCATCACTTCATCTGTCTGATGTGGCTTTACTGCAAGAATAATAATGTCTGAAGCAATTGTTGCTTCTTGGTTCGAAACATATTTTAAGGAGTTGTTTGAATCAACATTTTTTGTTTTTCGTGTTACAAAAAGATCATCTTGTTTTACAGCACCAGAGTGAATAAGTCCTGTGGCAACTGCTTTTCCGATATTTCCATAACCAATAATTGCTACTTTCATCTATAAATAATTTTATTTTTTAAGGTCAGATGGAACTCTATGTTTACCATTTTGTTCACAAATTATATTGTGTTTATTTGTGTTTACGATTGCTTTTAGCAATTCATAAATGTTTATGATTTTTCGTAAACATGTTCGTTTCATAGTTTAAAATTTATTACAAAGGAATATATTTTAAAATAAATAACAGTTTGTTTATAAAATAAAAAAAAACATGTTGATTTTTCTCAACATTAAAAAAATCTATTTATTTTTGTAAAAAAAATATAGATTATGGCTACAAAAAAAGAAGAAAAACCAGTAAAAAAGGTTGTAGAAAAGTCAGCACAACCAGAAGAAAAGAAAACAGCCGGCAAAGGTCGTTGTGGCTGTGGTAAGAAGAAATAAATTTTCTTAATTACCAAAAAAAATCAGACCATTCTTCAAAGGATGGTCTTTTTTTTTTAGAAAAGGCCATGAATTTCAGCATCAATTTTATTGATAACTTCTCGCAAATGTAGTGGGTTCTCAGGAAAATTTGTATTATCAATATCAACAATTAAAAGTTTGCCTAAATTATAAGATGAAATCCAAGCTTCGTATCTTTCATTCAGACGGGTTAAATAATCAATACGAATAGCATTTTCATATTTTCTGCCACGTTTTTGAATTTGGTTTACCAGTGTAGGAACGGTTGATCTTAAATATATTAATAAGTCTGGTGCTTCAACCAAAGAACTCATCAGACCAAAGAGCGAAAAATAATTTTCAAAATCACGGGTTGTCATCAGTCCCATAGAATGAAGGTTTGGGGCAAAAATATAAGCATCTTCATAAATGGTTCTATCTTGAATAACGGTTTTTCCTAATTTTCTGATTTCAAGAATTTGCCTGAAACGGCTATTCAAAAAATACACTTGTAAATTAAACGACCATCGTTGCATGTCTTCATAAAAGTCGTTTAAATATGGATTGTCATCTACATCTTCATAATGAGGTTCCCAACCATAATGTTTTGCCAGCATCCTTGTAAGAGTGGTCTTTCCTGATCCAATATTTCCAGCAACACCGATATGCATAATAAATATTTTTTAGTAATTATAACGAATTTTTGCCTTAAACTTGAAAACAAAGATATTATTCTTATGAATAAGGATACAAAAAAAGTGAATTTACGGAATTAAACTGTTAAGCTTTAAAAAACATAGTTAAAAGTTTTCAACAGCATCTCATCAGACTTGTTCAATAAGTTTTTCAAGAGATGTCTCATAAATTTTCTCCAAGTCTTTTACAAAACCAAATGATATATCGTCCACACGAATTTCGCCTTTCGTAACATGACCTAGTGCTGAAAATTCAATATCCTGTTCAAGCATAAAATCGATAAAAGCTGTTTCTTTTGCCTGAGATACTGAAATAACAACTCGTCCCTGAGATTCCCCGAACAAAAATGCATCACGGCGGATTTCAGCATCAGTAGTGATATCAAACCCTAATTGATTTGACATAGCGCATTCCAGTAATGTAATAAACAATCCACCATCAGCCACATCGTGTGCTGATAAAATCAAGTTATTTTTAATAAGACCTAAAACAGCAGTCTGCAACTTACATTCTATCTCAATATCAAAATAAGGTGCCGGAGATTTTTTTATTTTATGATATGCGTTTAAATACTCTGATGAAGATATATCATTCATGGATTCACCAATAAGAAAAATCATGCAGCCCTTTTCTATAAAGGACATTGTCATTTGATGATTTTTATTTTTTAAAATGCCCAACATGCCGATTGTGGGCGTGGGATATATTGGATCTATCTTGTTCCCAATGGCGGTTTGATTATAAAAACTCACATTCCCTCCGGTAACGGGTGTTTGAAATTTCTCACATGCTTTTCCCATACCTTTAATTGCTTCAACAAACTGCCAATAAACTTCCGGATTATATGGATTGCCAAAATTCAAACAGTTTGTAATTGCAATTGGTTCAGCACCTGTACAAACAATATTTCGAGCTGCTTCTGCAACGGCGATCATTGTCCCAATTTCCGGGTCAGCATATACGTAGCGCGCATTACAATCGCAGGTGAGTGCAAGTGCCATATCTGTTCCTTTAATATTTACAACACCGGCATCGCAAGGGAAATTTGTACTCATGTTGGTTGTCCCCACCATTGTATCATACTGTTCAATAACCCATTTTTTGGAAGCAATGTTTGGTCGGCTAATCATAAAAAGTGCCACTTCTTTCATGTCTTCCGGCTCCGGTATATTATTTATATCAAATTGCTTTAGTTCTTTGATGTAGTGAGGTTCTTTGTAAGTCCTGTCATACACAGGTGCGCCACCACCAAGCACCAAATTTGATGCAGGAATTTTAGCTGCTAATTTACCATTCATATTAAAATATAGCATATTTTCAGCAATCACTTCCCCAATAATTGCACAGTGCAAATCCCATTTTTTAAAAATATCTTCAACAATTTTTTCTTCCCCCTTTTTAACAACAACCAACATTCTTTCCTGTGATTCAGAAAGCAGTATTTCCCAGGCCTCCATGTTTTGTTGTCGCAAAGGAACTTTATCTAATTCAATTTTCATCCCATGATTGCCTCTTGCAGACATTTCAGAAGTTGAGCAAATAATTCCTGCTGCGCCCATGTCTTGCATTCCAACAATAACATTTGTTTTTTTTAATTCCAATGACGCTTCAAGTAATAATTTTTCTTGAAACGGGTCTCCAACTTGAACCGAAGGAATATCGTTAGCAGAATTTTCATGAAGGTCGGCCGAAGCAAAGGTAGCACCGTGAATCCCATCTTTTCCTGTGGCTGATCCCACAATATAAACCGGATTTCCAACACCTGATGATGTAGCTGAAATCATTTGCCCTTTTCGCATAATACCAACAGACATTGCATTGATTAGTGGGTTAGCATTATAGCATTCGTCAAAAGCAAGCTCACCACCCACAACTGCAACACCAAATGCATTACCATAGTCGCCAATACCTTTTACAACGCCTTTTAAAAGCCATTTTGTACGATCAAGAGAAATATCTCCGAATCGAAGTGAATTTAATTGAGCAATGGGTCGAGCGCCCATGGTAAAAATATCACGATTAATTCCGCCAACGCCTGTAGCAGCACCCTCGTATGGCTCTACTGCTGAAGGATGATTGTGTGATTCTATTTTAAAACAGCAAGCCCAACCTTCGCCAATATCAACAAGCCCTGCATTCTCTTCACCAGCTTCCACTAATGTATATTTTCCTTTACGAGGAAGTGTTTTCAACCATTTTATGGAATTTTTATAGGAAGCATGTTCACTCCACATAACAGAAAAAATACTCAATTCGGTATAATTGGGTATGCGACCCAATATGTTTTTAATCATTTCAAGCTCTTCGTTGTTTATGCCCAGTTTATGAGCAATTTCAGGGGTTACTTCTGATTCTGCAAGATACATATACTACATTTTTTGAGCAAAAGTAGAAATTAACACAAATAAACAGCAAAAAAAGAACGAATTATATTAACTGATGTTACGC
>JAVHQG010000308.1:0-1977 GCA_036171035.1 Bacteroidales bacterium | reverse complement strand
TCATAACGTGCAAAAGCATATAATTTATCTTTTAAAATGGTTCCTCTTGCAAAAACTGAAATACCTGTTGGTTTGTAGTCAAGCGTATCCGTATTCTTTCCGGTAGCCACATACCCTGTTGTATCTATTACCATATTTTTTTGAGTTTGAGAAACATATTCCAAACCAATAGTGAACAATTTGTGTTGGTATGCAATAAATCCTTCGATCGAGGAAATGCTTTTTACGCGATGAATAGCTCCGCCCCAGGGCACATAAGCCTGATCTTCATAATCGTAATTCAAAGCGAGAAGTATTTTCCCATCTAACAAACTGGCATCAGCTCCTGCATAATATTTTTTCTGACGGTTATCTTCGGGCTTTGTTCCTTTTCCGGTGGCATACATAAAATGATAACCAACTTTGTTTTTACCTGCTGTATCTAATTTGAATTCACTGGAGATACGAGCGCCAAGATCATTGGAAGGAAGTAGTTTTCTTGCATCACCAAAGGTTTTTTCTACCGATCGGTAGGCCCATGTTTTTTCTGCAAGTGAAAAACTGGTTGTCCCAACCTGTCCGATATAAAGCGTATGTTTTGGTAAAAAATTTTTCCATTCCAGATTACATGATTTAATTAATGAGGTTCTGTCCCCTCCGGCAGTTAATATTCCATCACTTGCTTCGAAAAGCAAATGTGCAGTGAACTTCGGGGCTATACCGTAATCGTAACCAAGATAAATTCTTCTCAGGGAGATACCATTATAATCTTCTTTTGTTTTAGCAAATTCAGCATCTCCAAAATTGCAAATGGAGTCGCCTCCTGTTTTGTAAGCAAAATCTCCAAAGGCTAATCCCCAGAGTTTGCCACTCGGTTTAAATTCTTCTTTTGGTTTGTCTTGTGCATAAATTTGAATTGCAAACATTACTATTAGAATGCTTGATAAAAAGTTTTTCGTTTTCATAATTATATTTTTAAGATTTAAAAAAGTTTTATTTGATATGTTCAAACTCATTTGCAAGAGTGACACCAATCATTGCATAAAATATTTAATTTTTATACTGCCCTGAATATTAGCTATATAACTTTTTTCAATAAAATAAATGTCAATTAAAAATCTGTGATATTTCGCATTATTAACGAATTATCGCAACCTTTTAGGATTAAAAAAAGGGAAGGCTTATAAATTATAAAAGGAGGGATGAGAGTTAAATGAAATACCTAAAACTAAAGACTTAGCGTATGTTTTTCCATTTTTGAACGCAGCGTGGAGAGGGGGATTCCAAGCATTTCAGCAGCTTTAGATTTGTTGTTTTTGTTTTTTTCTAAAGCAAATTTAATGGAGGCAATTTCTACATCAGATAATGTTTGTTCTAATTTTTTTGTGCTAATTATGGAACACAAATCAACAAACTTTTGATTTCTGATTTCTGCTGGAACGTGATGGACTTCTATTTTCCCATCAGAAGCAAGAATAACCATCCTTTCAGAAATATTTTTTAATTCTCGAACATTACCGGGCCAACTATAATCATTTAAGAGTTTAACTACATCATCTGAAATTAAAATCTCTTTTCCTTGAGAATATTTATTTATATAGTGTTGTAGTAGTTTTTTAATATCTTTTTTTCGCTCCCTGAGAGGTTGAAGATAAATCGGAAAAATATTTAATCTATAAAAAAGATCCTCGCGAAATTTGCCTTCTTTAACCATACTACGTAAGTCTTTTTTTGTAGATGCTATTAAGCGAATATTAATTTTAACAGGGGTTGAGCTACCTACCCTTTCAATTTCATTCTCCTGCAATACTCTTAAAAGTTTTACCTGTAAATCTAAAGGGATATCATCTACGTCATCAAGATACAAAGTGCCTCCATTAGCCAATTCAAAACGACCTTTTTTATCTTGGTCAGCACCTGTAAATGCGCCTTTAACATGTCCGAAAAGTTCGCTTTCAAATATTTCCCGTGATAAAATGGCACAACTTACTTTTATCA
>JAVHQG010000307.1:0-10232 GCA_036171035.1 Bacteroidales bacterium | reverse complement strand
TCATTCTTGACATTTTCTTATCTGACACTGAGTTTTCTTACAAGAACTATATAGTTTTCTTACAAGAACTAATTCGGTCAAATTAAGAAAGATTTCTTTTGTGAATTTTTGTGCCTTAGTGTTTTGGTGGCAAAACCCATTTATGGTCTAAACTTTTTTGGGAGAGAATTTTTTAACTAGCAGATATACTAAAGCACCTACAATTACTATTCCGATTCCAATATATGTTTCTTTGGGTTTAAAAACATAAGCACGATACATAAACCAGCAATTTGCTAACACAAAAACTATAGGAGTAACCGGATATCCCCATGTTTTGTATGGTCGTTTCAGATTAGGTTCTTTTATCCTCAAAATAATTACACCTAGAACAGTAAGTGTGCTGAACAATATGAGTACAAATGAAGTATAGAAAAGAATTGTATCAAATTTTCCGGTAAATAATATAACAACAGCTAAAATGGTTTGTATCCAGATGGCAATAACAGGAACGCCGTTTTTATTGGTTCGTTTTGTAGCTTTAAATAATGGAAAATCTTGCCCGATCGCACTAATAACACGAGGTCCGGCAATAATCATTGCGCTAATAGTCGAAATCAGTAAAAGACTAATAATAAGACTAACTGCAATTGCGCCATTTGAGCCAAAAATGTATTTGCCGGCTACATATCCGGTATCAATATTTGTAGGACCGTGATCTGTAAAAATCACTTGCAGTTCCGGTAATGGAGCAACTTTTAGAAATATATAATTTAAGCCTACATACAATACTGTAACTACTAATGTGCCTATGAGTAATGAACGTGGAATTGTTTTTCCGGGATTTTCAATTTCTCCGGCAATATACGAAGATGCGTTCCACCCACTATAAGCAAATGAAACAAAAAACATGGCGGCCGCAAATGGTAAACTAAAAACATTATGTGCAGTTATTGATGATGGGAAAAAAGTAATACCATTTTGTGAAACTGTAAAAAGCCCACAGATAATGAAGCCTAGTAAAAGTAGAATTTTTATTGATGTGGCAATTTTTTGAAAACCACCTCCCACACTATAACTAAACGATTGTAAAATGGTAACCAATAATATAACAATCACAGCCGTTGTTGATGGATGAAGACCAGGAACAACTTCCTGAAAATAGGCACCAAGTGAATATGCTGCTAATGCAATAGGTGCCGAAAACCCAATGGTTGCAGATACCCAGCCTGATAAAAAACCAACAGAAGGATGATAAATTCTTGTTAAAAAATTATATTCCCCACCAGATCTAGGCAAGGCAGCCCCAAGTTCAGCATAAGCAAATGCTCCAAATAGTGAAACAATTCCTCCAATAACCCATAGCAGAATTATACTTGAATAGTCTTGAATATCGAGCAATTGAAAGCCTAAACTGGTAAAAACACCTGTTCCGACCATGTTTGCGACAACCAATGCGATTCCGGTATTTTCACTATATTTTTTCACGTTTTATCGCAATTTTATTTTTTGCCCAATATGTAATTTTGATTTTTTTGAAAGTTTGTTTACTCTAAACAGGGTTTTTAGTGGTACCCCATATTGCAGCGCAATACCCATTAGTGTGTCACCTCTTTTAACATAATGAATGGAAGCACCATCTGTTGTTTTATTTTTATCTTTTTTATTAGTTTTTTTATTATTTGCATTTGTCTTCTTATAGGGAGATTTATCTTGATTAATTAGCATTTCAGAATCAAAATAATTTTTATTCCCGGCAGATTTTGCAGTATCATTTAGATTCTCATCAATATATTCCCATTTATTATTTTCATATAAAATAATCTTTCCCGTACGAATAGTAAAGGTATCAATTACCTTTTCAGGGATACGTTGCGCATATGAAAAACACGAAATCCCTAAAAAAATAAAGATAAATACTGTGTGTTTTAAAAACATGATTGATAAATTGATAATATGATATAAAAATAAATTTATTAGCTTTGTTTTATTAAGAAGCGGACAAAAATATGAAAAATTTTATGAATAAATTGCTAGCATGTGTTTTCTTTAGCCTGATTGCGTTTTCAGCATTTAGTCAGAAGGGTAGTGTTATCGGTACAATATTGGATGAAAGGAACGACCCGATGATTGGGGCTAATATTATTTTGGAAAACACGAAGATGGGAGCTGTTACTGATATTAACGGAAAATTCATCATTCAAAATGTTGATCCCGGAAACTATACAGTCATTATTTCTTCCATCGGGTATAAAAAGCAAAAGCAGGCAGTAACGGTTACCGGTGGGAAAGCCACACCTATAAATATGTCGTTAAAAGAAGATGTGTTGCAGCTTGAACAAGTGGTGGTGGTTGGATATGGCACAAAACAAAAACGTGATGTAACAGGCTCAATTGAAACATTAAAACCTAAAGATTTTCAAGATAGAACAATAGATATAGAACAATCTATGCAGGGACGAGCTGCCGGTGTACAAATAACATCAATGAATGGAATTGCCGGCTCACCTTCAAAAGTTAACATACGTGGAATTAGTTCTATTTCTGCCGGAACGGAACCATTATACGTAATTGATAATATCCCGATGACTAATGGTGATTTTGGCTCATCCGGACTTGGTTCCGGCTCAAGTAGCTTATCGGATATTAACCCATCGGATATTGAATCTATTGAAATATTGAAAGACGCATCGTCGGCTGCAATTTATGGTTCGCGTGGTGCAAACGGAGTAATTATTATCACTACAAAAAAGGGAAAAGCCGGTAAAACAAAATTTAATGCGAGTTATTCTACTGGTGTTGTTCAAGAAACTAACAGATTAAAATTAATTTCTGCCAAAGAACAATTATCTCTTCGGGATCAATATTATTCAGAATTATATAATAAAGACACTGTTGAGTCACCAACTAGTATTGTTTGGGGAAATATTACGAGACATAGTGCAGATTCTCTTGCAGAACTAGGGGGTACAGATTGGATTGATAAAATTTTACGACTTGGTAATTATAACGATTTTAATCTTTCAGCAACAGGAGGCAACGAGAAAACAGTTTTTTTCATTGGAGGAACATATCACAAAGAAAATGGATTTATTAAGGGTAATTCGTTTGATAGAATTTCGGGTAGGATTAATATTGAAAATAAAGCTACAGAACGATTAAACCTTGGTGGAAATATTGGATTATCGTTTTCAGACAATCAAAGAGTTCCTACCGGTGATGCAGGGGGTTTAGGTGATGCTCAAAAATTAATGCCCATGATTCCAATTTATAATCCAGATGGTTCTTATTTCTTTAATTCCGGCAATCCTTTGTGGCAGATAGACAATATGAAATATACAACAAAATCTTTTCGCACAATTTCTAATATTTTTGGTGATTATGAAATTTATAAAGATTTAAAATTTCGTTCCGAATTTGGTTTAGATTATCTGAATCTCAACGAAAATGAATTTGATTTTAGAGATGTTTATAATTCAACATCTACTTCTAGTGCATGGAATAGGCGTACTTCTGTTATGAATTGGACAACAAATAATTTCTTATCTTATTCAAAGATTTTTGATTCAATTCATGATGTACAAATTACTTTAGGCAATTCGCTACAACACTCGGCAACAAGTGGGGTTGGACTAAATGGATGGGATTTCCCGAATGATTTTTTTACTACCCCGAACGCTTCCAGCGCAGCAAACAAGGCAGGATACTATTATGAAACCGGTTACGGGTTTGTTTCTAACTTTTTGCGAACAAACTATAAATTAAAAAACAAATACCTTGCTTCTTTTAGTATCAGAAATGATGGTTCTTCACGCTTTGGAAAAGATAATCGTTATGGCTGGTTCCCGGCAGCTTCTGCGGGCTGGATTATTTCAGATGAACCTTTTCTTAAAGAAAATCCGTATTTGAGCTTTTTAAAATTTCGTACAAGTTATGGCTTAACCGGAAATGCAGAAATTGGCGATTTTGCCTATATGGGCTACTATGCCCCAACGGGCGGATACAACGGTTCTGTGGGTATCCAACCTGTTACGCTTGAAAATCCAAAATTAAAATGGGAAAAATCACAATCGTTAGATCTTACACTTGACTATGGATTTCTGAACAACAGACTTTCCGGAACAATTTGTTACTATTATAAAAAAACAACAGATATGCTCTTAAATGTAAGTTTACCAACATCTTCGGGCTATAGTTCGTTTTGGAAAAATTCAGGGAAAATGCAAAATTCAGGTTTTGAATTTTCAATTTTATCAAGAAATATTAATGGCAAAAATTTTAAATGGACTACTGATTTTAATATTGCTTTTAATAAAAATGAAATATTAGATGTGCAGGGGTTGCCTCCGGATGCTTTTGAAAGTGGACAGCCCGGAGAAGGAAGGGTTCTTGAAGGTTATCCAATCGGTCAGTCTTATGTTGTGCAGTATGCCGGGGTCTCTCAATCAGATCAGATAATTTCAGAACACGATGTAAATGGCA
This sequence comes from Bacteroidales bacterium, assembly GCA_036171035.1. Taxonomy (GTDB): domain Bacteria; phylum Bacteroidota; class Bacteroidia; order Bacteroidales; family GWF2-35-48; genus GWF2-35-48. Next base: position 5,771 of record JAVHQG010000307.1, on the reverse strand, counting down.
ACATTACCGGAACAACACAAGTGCACGCCGGTCAACCATTATATTATGATAAATTTGGTAATTTGATGACTTCTAAAAATCCAAATTTTTACGATCACCGTGTACCAAGAGGAAATCCTTTTCCTAAATTTAGTGGTGGAATAACTAATACTTTTTCATATAAAAATTTTGAGTTTAGTTTCTTGTTTTCATTTTCATATGGAAATACTTTGTATGATGACCCTGCAAAATCTCAAATTGGTGATTTTAGGCATATTGCTCAAAGACCCGAAATTCTTGATGCCTGGACTCCAACAAATACAAATACAGATGTGCCAATGTTGTTATACAGCGAAACATCTGTTAATTCTGACCGTTTTCTTTTTGATGCATCGTATATTCGATTACGTTCAATAACTTTTGGATATAAGCTGCCTACTGAAATTTGTAAAAAATTAAAACTGGAGAGCTTAAAGGTATTCATTTCAGGAACGAATTTACTGACATTTACAAAATATCCGGGCTGGGATCCTGAAGTAATGAGAAATGTTGATCCAAACAGTCAACAGGGAAACATATCGTTTGCAGGACCATCTTTACAAACACCACAAGCAAAAACAATAGGTGGGGGCATACAAATAGAATTTTAAAGTATAAAAAATAAACACATGAAAAATATATCAATTTTAAGTCTAATAATTTTAGTCGTATTCATTGTCTCCTGTAAAAAAATATTAACAGTTGATCAGAAGATGAATATTCCAAATGAACATGCGATTACAACTGTAAAAGATCTTGAAGCTGCTATGTCTGGAGTATATGATAAATTGCAATCGGGGAATGTGTTGGGCGGAAATCTGGTTGTTTATGCCGATCTTCTTGCAGATGATACACAAGTGAATGAAGCAAAATTATATGCTTTTGGTACATCAGAAATTTATCACCATCAGACCACTATGCAAATTAATGCGCTTCGTGATATGTGGCGAGATTCTTACAGTGCAATAAATATGGCAAATAATGTGATTCGTGTGATTGATGAAAATACAATAAGTGGAGCAGATTATGATGCAAAGAAAGATAAATTAAAAGGTGAAGCCTTATTTATTAGGGCAATTATTCATTTTGAATTGTTAAGATTTTGGGCACTTCCATATAATGTAAATACTCCCGGTGCAAATTTACAATTAGGCATTCCATATAGAACAACCCCAACCCTGTCTGGTTTTGCTGATTTAGCAATGGCAAGGAATACGGTTGAGGAAGTATATAATAATGTGATTGCCGATTTACAAGAAGCAGAGACTTTGTTGTTAAGTACAACTACCACCTCAAATACCGATGCTTCACGTAGCAGACCTTCAGCATATGCTTGTTTAGCTTATTTAGCTAGGGTTTATTTTCAAAAAGGAGATTACAATGATGCAAAATTTTATGCAAAAAAAATCATTGATAAAACAGGCTCTCCTTCTATTGATAATTATAGTCTGAATGCCGATCCGGCACTTGTATTTAAACAGAGTGGTAATAATTATTCTTCCGAAGGTATTTTTCAGTTGGTAAATATTGCTGCAGACCAAAGCAATGCAATTGTTGGCAATTATTTCCCTGTGGGTAGTGATGTCCAACTTTTTGGTTGTTCCAACGATTTAAAAAATTGGTTTAGCGTTAAAGATTTACGTAGATCAAAATATATTACTGTAAACCCATATAATTTTATTATTTCTCCTAAAAAATATTGGCCCAATAATCCTGCATACAACGTTGTCTTAATCCGCTCTGCAGAAATGTATCTTATTCATGCCGAATCGTGTGCACTTACCGGAGACGAATCTTTGGCAATTACTTCTTATAAAGCCCTTAAGCAAAAACGATTTGGAACAAACTGGGTTGATGAAGTTACTGTTCCTTCACTGCTCGACAGCATTCGTTTAGAACGCAGGCGTGAAATGATATTCGAGGGCGACAGACTCCATACCCTGAAACGTCTTCAACAGCCTCTCCGCAATGGAACAGCATGGAACGACCCAAGTGTACTCTTTAAAATTCCACAGGAAGAAATGGCTGGAAACCCGCTGATGATTCAGAATCCGTGATAATGCAATTGTAAAAACATCAATGAAATTATTTATTTTTTCTATACTTTTTCTTTTCATATATAATTGCTTTTCTCAAACTGTTTTCGTTGATCGTATCGACCCCCCATTCTGGTGGGCAGATATGAAAACAAATAAAATTAAATTACTTATTCATGGAAAAAATATAAACGATTGCAGTGTAAAAACAGATCAGAAAAACATTAAAATTCTTAAAGTTGATAAACTAGAAAGCCCTGATTATTTAATGGTTTCAATCGAAATTCCGAAAACAACTAAGGCCGGAAAATATTCAATAACTTTTTCAAAAAATAACGATGGCTATCTATATCAATTTGAATTAAAAGACCGCATCAAAACTGCATCAAAAGGCTTAAGTAGCGCAGATTTGATTTATTTATTGATCCCTGATCGCTTTGCAAACGGTGATACAACAAATGATTTTATACCATCAATGGCAGAAAAATATTTTTCGCGCGATAGTGCTATGTCTCGCCATGGTGGTGATATTCAGGGGATAATTAATCATCTGGATTATTTTAAAAATTTAAACGTAACGGCACTTTGGCTTACACCTGTTTGGGAAAATAATCAGCCCAAAGCATCTTATCATGGCTATGCTCCAACTGACCACTACAGGGTTGATGCAAGGCTTGGAACAACAGAAAAATATTGCGAACTGGTCCAAAAAGCACATCAAAAAGGACTTAAAATAATAATGGACTTGGTTTTTAATCATGTTGGAAACAACCACTGGCTTATAACAGAGCCACCATCTAAAAATATTATACATAATTTTTCTCTATTCACAATGTCAAATTTTAAAGATGCTACGTTGTTGGATCCATATGCCTCTCAATTTGATAAAACAATATTTTCTAATGGTTGGTTTGATACACATATGCCAGACTTAAATCAGCAAGATTCATTGGTCTCATCTTATTTGATTCAAAATTCTATTTGGTGGATTGAGCTTACAGGGGTTGATGCAATCAGGCTTGATACATACGCTTATCCTGATCAGCAATTTATGGCAAACTGGACAAAGGCTGTGTTAAACGAATATCCTAATCTTGGACTGTTTGGCGAAACTTGGGTCAGCAGCGTTGCAAATCAGGCATATTATTCCATAAATTCAGGATTGAAAAATCCGGTAAAACCACTATTGCCCGGCATTACTGATTTCCAACTATACAATGCTATCAGCAATGCGCTTACTAAAGATTTTGGATGGACGGATGGTGTAGCTGCAATCTACTATTGTTTAACCAACGATTACTTATATGAAAATGCTTTTCGTAATGTGATTTTTTTAGATAATCATGATGTAAGCCGTATTTTTTCTGTTGTTAACGAAGATGTGGAAAAATTGAAAATGGGTATTGCGTTTTTACTTACCACACGCGGCATCCCATGTCTCTATTATGGAACAGAAATATTAATGAAAAATTTTGCAAATAAACATGAAAATGTAAGACGTGATTTTCCCGGTGGATGGACTACCGATAAAATCGATAAATTTAATTCTGATAAACAAACTGAAATTGAAAAAGATATTTTTTATTATATTTCAAAATTATCTGCATACCGAAAAAATAACCCTGTATTACAAACCGGAAAGTTGATGCAATTTGTTCCAAAAGATGGTATATATGTGTATTTCCGCTACAATTCTGATAAAACAGTAATGGTAATCATGAATCAAAACATTGATAAAAAAATAATTACATTCGAACCATATTATGAGGTTTTGAGGTCGTTTTCACAAGCATATGAGATTATTTCAGGCAAAAAAATTTCAGAATTGAAACAGATTTCCTTGGCAGGTAAGTCCGTACAAATATTAGAATTAATAAAACAATAGCATATGGAATCTATTAAAATCGAGATATTATATACTCCGGAAGATTTGCAGAAAAGTTATCAAATTCATTTTAACAAAATGTATCCTATCAGGAGTAAGATGGTTCTGATTTTAGGAATATTATTAGTTGTTTTGGGAATATTGCTGGCTTTGCTTGAACATACCGGCAGCAGATCATTGTTGCTCGGAACTTCATACATTTTTTTGGGATTTATAGCTGTTGGTTTTTATTTTTGGAATCGTGCCACAATTGGTAAACGCATGTTTAAAAAACTACCAGATTTCAGCTATCCATACATATACACTATTGGTGACGAAGGATTGCTTGTTACCAGTAAAAATATAACTACCGAAGTTAAATGGGCTCATTTTTGGAAAGCGGTTATTTGCACAGATATGATCTTGATTTACCCGAATAAATTCAGATATAACCTGTTTCCTAAAAAATATTTTACACCAGAGCAATTTGAGCAGTTGACAAAACTGGTCGTAGATAATGTACACACAAATAAAAAATAAATACATATGTTGTTTGCACAAAAAAAATTAACAAATTTCTTTTACGCAATATTAAGCCTCCCTGCTACGGCTATGGGGTTTGCATTATCTATTCAGATTGCTGTATTAAGCTGGATTCTAAGCACAAAATATCATTTAGATATTCATGAAGTCGGTATCGTATGGGCTGCAGGTCCTATTGCCGGAATATTGGGACAGGTAATTATTGGGTTTATTAGCGATAAAGTGTGGTTTTGGGGAGGGCGTCGGCGACCGTTTATTTTGATTGGGGGTACACTTGCTGCTCTCATGATTATTGCTCTACCAAACATTGATAAAATCAACACATTTCTTGGGATTGGTAATTTAATGGTCGTGGCAATTATTGTTGCAGTTACGCTTGATATGGCAATTAATATTAGTTTTAATCCTACTCGTTCTGTAATTGCAGACGTTACTCCCGAGGGTGCACCACGCACAAAAGGCTATACCTGGATGCAGACTGTTTCTGGTTTTTTTGGTGTTTTTGCTTATGTGCTGGGAGCTTTGTTTGGAAATTATTTGCTTATTTATGTTGGTGCGGTAATTGTGCTTTTATTTTCAATTATTCCATCATTTTTTATAACTGAGCAAAAATCACTAGATACTGCCGAAACTCAACAGTCTAAAATGGGAAAAGCTATGCATAAAATTCGTTGGGGTCGTTTGCTCCAATTGTATTTTGCACATGGATTTACCTGGTTGGGTATTCAAACAATGTTTGTTTTTATTTTTGCATATATCTGTCAGTTTAAATTTCAAATAAATGACATGAAATCGCTTACAGATTCACAAAACAATGAAGTGGGGATAATCATTGCCATTGCTTTTGCAGTATTGAACATTGTTGGGTTTATTCTACCTGCGTCAGTGTTGGAGCCGCTTTCTAGAAAAATTGGCAGAGTTAGAACCCACATGATTTGTATTGCTATCATGGCCATTGCTTACTGGGGGATTGTGTTTTTTGGGAAAAGTGCGGTTTCTCTTTATTTTTTTATGGCTCTTGCCGGCATTGGCTGGGCGGCTGTTGTGAGCCTTCCATTTGCAATCATGTCGGAATTGGTCGATAAATCACGCATGGGGTTTTTTATGGGGATCTTTAATTTGTCAATTGTAATTCCGCAACTTATCGTGAGCTTGTTTTTAGGCAATCTTATCCAACATACGATAGATAAAAGCATTATTTTCGTTATCAGTGCATCTGCTCTGTCTGTTTCTGCCTTGCTTTGGATGCTGATTAAAGAAAAATAAAGCAACCCCAATCGTTTGCTCTAACTACAAATTCCTCTTCTTTA
>JAVHQG010000306.1:0-1990 GCA_036171035.1 Bacteroidales bacterium | reverse complement strand
CCTCATTCTTGACATTTTCTTATCTGACACTGAGTTTTCTTACATACACTAAATAAATGTTGCTACTTAAGAAGAATACTCCAATTTGGGTCGTTTTTGTATTAGATGTTGTTATCTGCATTGTATCACTTACATTGGCACTGCTGCTACGTTTTAATTTTGCTTTACCCGAAATATATGAAGAACCCCTATTTTTCATATATCCGTTTGTCATTATTGTAAGATCTACAAGTTTTTTTATTGGGCGCACCTATGCCGGAATCATTAGATACACCACAACACAAGATGCTATCAGGATTTTTATTGTAGTTCTATCAGGGAGTCTGTTTTTTATTTTATGTAATGTAATCAGTTTTTATTCAGTTTTTAATCGTTTTATCATCCCACTATCGATTGTGTTGATCGACTTTTTTATTACCGTGTTCACGATGACCTTTTCAAGGCTGCTACTAAAAACCATTTATTTTGAATTAATCTTTCCCAAAAAGGATAGAACCAATGTAATTATTTATGGGACTGACGAGCTTGGAATAATCACAAAACGCACGCTGGATCGTGATCTTGGTCGCAATCATAATGTTGTCGCATTCATTGAAAACTCAAGCCGAAACGTTGGAAAAAAACTGGAAAGTGTTCCTATTTACAACAGTGATAATTTAGAGAGTATAATTCAAAAGCACAATGCTGAAAAGCTTATTTTTACAAAAAAACAAGTCGGCTCAACAAGGAAAAAAGAAATTGTTGATATTTGCCTGAACAACGATGTTGATGTGATGTCGATCCCGGAAGTAAATAAATGGATTAATGGCGAATTAAGTTTTAACCAGATAAAAAACATAAAGATTGAAGATTTATTGGAACGAGACCCAATTTCTTTGGATGTTGTACAAATAAAAAAACAGTTATTGAACAAGGTGATTTTGATTACCGGTGCTGCCGGTTCTATTGGGAGTGAACTTGTGAGACAAATTACTTTATACAACCCAAAGAAAATTATTCTTATCGATCAGGCAGAATCGCCTTTGTATGATTTTGAGCTGGAGTTAAAAGAAACAATGAGTTTTCATAGTTTTGAAATTGTGATAGGTAACATTACAAATATGCAAAAAATGGAACATGTTTTTGCAATGTATCATCCTAATATTGTTTTCCATGCGGCCGCATATAAGCATGTTCCCATGATGGAAAGTCACCCACCGGAAGCCATCATCAATAATGTGCATGGGACAAAAATAATAGCCGATCTGGCAATTAAATACGAGGTTTCCAGATTTGTTATGATTTCTACAGATAAAGCAGTGAACCCAACAAATGTGATGGGAGCATCGAAAAGAGTGGCTGAAATATACACACAGGCTCTAAATAGCAAAGGAATCACTAAATTTATTACCACAAGATTTGGCAATGTATTAGGTTCAAATGGCTCTGTGATACCTCGTTTCAGGTCACAAATAGAAAAAGGTGGTCCGGTTACCGTTACACACCCGGAAGTTACACGATATTTCATGACAATTAAAGAAGCCTGTGAGCTAGTGCTGAATGCAAGTGCGATGGGAAAAGGTGGTGAGATTTTTATTTTTGATATGGGCAAACCTGTTAAAATTGTTGATCTTGCCAGAAAAATGATACGTTTATCCGGTTTGATGATAGGGCAAGATATTAATCTTATATATACTGGACTTCGTCCTGGAGAAAAGTTATATGAAGAGCTTTTGAATGACAAAGAAAATAATATTTCTACTCCTCATCCGGAAATTATGATTGCAAAGGTACGTATGTATAATTTTGAAGATATATCAAAAAAAATTAATACACTCATTGATCTTTCACAAAATCATAATGATTTTGATATTGTGAAAATGATGAAAGAAATTGTTCCGGAATATATAAGTAATAATTCTATTTATGAAGAATTAGATCATCAAAATAACCCGATGAACCATTAAGAATCGGGAAATTCCTGATTTTATTTTATCAAGAAAGTAAGTTT
>JAVHQG010000305.1:0-2003 GCA_036171035.1 Bacteroidales bacterium | reverse complement strand
AAAGCCTCATTCTTGACATTTTCTTATCTGACACTGAGTTTTCTTGCATAAACTATTTATCTCTATTTGTTGTATAATTTACAAGTTCTAACAGTGATGATTTTGCGGGACAGTCTGTAAATTCATTCAACATTTCGATTGCTTTATCTCTATAATTGAGCATGATTTTTTCAGCATATTCAATACCTCCGTTATTAATTACGGTATCAATCACGGCATCAACTTTCTTCTGATTTTTGTTATGATTTTTAATAACATCAATGATATGTTTCCGTTCCGATTTCTCAACTTTATTTAGTACATGTATCAAGGGCAAAGTAAGTTTTTTCTCTTTAATGTCGTTACCTGAAGGTTTCCCTGTAAGATTAGCTTTTTGGAAATCGAAGATATCATCTTTAATCTGAAATGCCATACCTACATAGATGCCAAACTGTTTCATTTTTTCGACAGTAGCTTCATCAGCATTTACAGATTTGGCACCCGATGCTGTGCAAGAGCCAATTAAGGTTGCAGTTTTTTTCCTTATAATATCAAAATATATTTCTTCGGTAATATTTAATTTGCGAGATTTTTCAATTTGCAATAATTCCCCTTCGCTCATTTCTCGCACAGCTTCTGACACAATTTCGAGCAGTCCAAATTCTTTCTTGCCAATAGCTAATAACATACCTTTTGATAATAAATAATCGCCTACCAAAACCGATATTTTATTTTTCCAAATAGCATTAACGGAAAATATTCCTCTACGCTTATGTGCATCATCAACAATATCGTCGTGTACAAGTGTAGCTGTATGAAGCAGCTCAATCATTGATGCGGCCGTATAAGTAGAATCATTAATTATACCATGTAATTTAGCAGAAAGGAATACAAACATCGGACGCATTTGTTTCCCCTTTCTACGGAGGATATAATGGATAATAATATCCAGCAGGGGTACAGGACTTTTCATGGCAGCCCTCAAAAATGGCTCAAATTTTTTAAGCTCCGTTACAATCGGTTCTTTAATAATATCTGTAGCTGACATGTAATTAATTTACAAAATATCAAAGTTAATACAAAAATAGATATTACAATAATCGCAAAACGACGATACAAATCATTATTTCTCCGGATTATCTTCTGCAAACCATTCTGCGTATGATGTGGCTGTTTCATCTAAACGCAAACGGAACAGATGAATGGATTTCGGCAATGCAAGTTTAATTTTTTCTGCAAAATGTGCTACTAAATTTTCACATGTAGGTTGGAAATTCACAACCTCACATCGTTCAAACATAGATTTCATGGTAGCCAGGGTTTCTGTAGGTGCATTGTTGCCAATATAAATAGAGTGATCGGCAACCTTTACAACCGTGTCTGAAACAATTTTTTTCAAGTCACCAAAGTCAACTACCATACCATATTTTGGATTCCCGGCATGCAACATTGGTTCACCTTTTACTGTAACATACAAGACATAAGAATGCCCATGAATATTTCTACAAGGTCCATCGTAATTCCACAAAACATGAGACATTTCAAATTTAAACTGTTTGGTTACTCTTATTACAGCCATATTAGTGCTTTTTAAAAAATAATTCAAATGTGGTTAATGATCTATTGAGCACTTTTGCACACAACTGATAATAGAATTAAGGCTTTCGTATTTTAAGTAATAATAAGTGTTTTTCCCATTACGCTTTGAAGCCAAAATTCCTTTATCTTTAAGAATCCCCAAATGGTGCGACGTGGTTGATTGTTCAATCTGTAACCTTTCATGTATTTCAGTAACAGTAAGCATTTTCCCATCTTCCAAGAAATTAAGAATTGCAATTCTTGTAGGATGGGCTATTGCCTTCAGCATATTTGCAGCAAACTCCAGTTGTTCTACCTTTAAATCTTTTATTTTAAATTTTGACTCGACCATATCTTTAAACATATTTATTATATGCAAATATATAAATATTTATTAAATAGTGTCAGCAAGAAAACGCCAATAATTTCGTTAAACAACCCACAAG
>JAVHQG010000304.1:0-2007 GCA_036171035.1 Bacteroidales bacterium | reverse complement strand
CCTATTTTTAAAAATAAATTGGAAAAATCAAATTGTTAAGGATTGACTATTTAATTTACCTCAGTTCGCTCCAACAACTATTTTTTTAAATTTATAATAAAAATATTATCATTTTTTGTCATTAATGCAGATTATTTTGCTTTTGCATAACGGTTGAGGCTATATGCAGAAAGGGATTGCGGGCTGCTTTCTTGTCCACCAACACCAAAGTTTATGCGGGGCAGGATGCTGGAATACCACAGAAACCCTTATTGCTACTACACTTTGATATGGGCTTTAATTATTTTGTCAGAACTAATAATGAAAACCCACCTAATAGTTTTGCTGCAATATCTTCATTTGCTTTAAACATTAATTTTCTTGGTAAAACTGCAATTTTTGATTTCATTGTCTTTCTTGGCAAATCTAATGAACCTGCAGTATAAAAGAGATCTACAATATCATAACCAGAATCAACCAATGTGGCTATTGCTGTTTCCTTCATAAAATAATGCAAATGACCAAAAGAATTTCGATTAGATATTGGTATATTTCTCAATATCGCCTGAGCAGAAATATCTAATGGAATATGAAATATCGTATTTTTCGCTTTGTTTTTACACAATTTCAAAAACCCTAGATAATCATCGACATGTTCAAAAACATCAATCATTAGCAATAAATCGAACCTTGCATTGGTCTCCAAAAAATTTTCATGCTTGAATTCTAATCTTTCTTTTTCTCTTGGCTTAGCAAGGCTTATTGCATCACTCGAAATATCATAACCTGTAAAACTTACGTCATTGGACATTGATAAATGTAACTGATTTAATATTTCTCCAGCACCACAGCCTACTTCTGCAATAGATTTAGGATTTATTGGATTACGACTTAACATTTTAATAATTTGTTTTGCTTTCCAGAGCGAATCCTCAACATGCCAAGTAGGATTGTTTTTTAAATATTCGCCATTTTCTTCTGTGTAAATTTTTTCTGTCATAGTTTTTGTTTTTTTATAATTGATTACAACGTTTTGCAGATTTGCGATGGGCGGGATTTATACCACTGAACTTGATGCGGAGCACAAAACTATCGGCTACCACTAAACTGTCTGCGGAGAACGAAACCCCGCCTATTGCAAATGTGCTGTTATGCGGTCGCTTTTTCATCCTTTAATAACTATTCCGTTTTTAATTTCTACATGCCATAAAAACCCAAATTTATATCTTCCGTCTGGTGCTGGTCTTCCATTCATAAATGCTTTTTGTCCTTTCAGATGTATACATGGTTCAATTTCTACAACTCCTTTGTCAGTATGATGTTGAACGTATTTAACAGATGTCTTTTTATTGGTATACTCAGATGAGCTATTGTTTTCTTGTTGTTTTGACGATTTTTCTGCTTCTATTAATTTTCTAAAGTAGTCATATGATTCTTGGAAGGTTTTATTGCTAAGTTTTACTGAATGTCTTGTTTGTCTTCCAATATTTGTATTTTCTGCTATTAGTTCGAAACTCAAAACTGAATTTTTAAAGTCCTTAATTTTATATGTCTTTTGTCCAATAGGCTGAACAGTGCCAAATGGCTTTATTGTTACTTTGTCAGAATTGATAGTTTTCCAACTGAACGTAATTTCTTCTTCAAATTCAAAGGTTTGTTTATTTGCTTTAAAGTATTCTATTATCGGGTCAAAATTATATCCATTATTTGCTTTCTCTGTTGTTTTGTTGGATGAAAATTTATTATCGTAGTCTGCTCTTCTTTTAATGTCAGCCAAAGTTTCGTAAGCTTCCTGGATTTCTTTAAATCTTTCGGTAAAAAATTCGTCACCGTCATTTTTGTCGGGATGAAACTTGAGAGAAAGTTTTCTATACGCTTTTTTTATCTCTTCAGTCGATGCTCCTTTTTTTATACCGAGAATATAGTAATAATCTTTCATTAATTTATGTTTCGTGTTGTTTTAAAGTGCCGCATAACTCGTTTATACCAGCTACAAACTTGCTCCTATCTACCCAATTATGGGTAGCT
>JAVHQG010000303.1:0-2010 GCA_036171035.1 Bacteroidales bacterium | reverse complement strand
CGCATATTCATGTTGCTACTTCTGATGGTGAATGTAAATTTTGGTTAGAACCAATTATGTTGGCAGAAAATAAAAATGTTGCTCCCCATATTGTTAGAAATATTGAGAGATTAGTATTTGAGCATAGTGATTTACTTTTAAAAAAATATAATGAATATCATGCGAAATGAAACACAGATAGCAGAAGCAGTTGCAATTAAAGTTTATGTGAAAATCAGAACTATTATTATTGATTTGGTTGATGGCAGGTCAATAAGTTTTCCGGCAGACAGGTTTAGGATTTTGAAAAATGCAACCAATGAGGAATTAAAAGAAGTTAAGTTGAGGCTGAATGGTTATGCCTTGCGTTGGGAAAATTTAGATGAGGATATTACTGTTAATGGAATAATTGCAGGCAACTTTCAATTGCCTTCTGTATAGAAGTAAATATCAAAATATGTTACGTTACGCAATAATATTTGAAAAAGCTGCCGATGGAGGTTATGGAGCTTATGTTCCCAACTTACCCGGTTGTGTTGGCATGGGTGCAACACACGACGAAGTTATTCAAAACCTTATGGAAGGAATAAAATTTCACTTAGACGGTTTGAAACAAGAAGGATATCCAATTCCTTCCTCTAACTCTGAAGCCGAAAATTTAGTATTTGAATATGCCACGTGATTTTATCCTTTAACAAAACCCTGCCTTTGTGTTTTCACCTGACAAAACAATGAAACCAATCAGGTGAAAACACCTAATTGAGGCAAGTGGTAATAAAACCGCTGGTTACTGAGTTGGGTCGAAGTATTGCGGTTGAAATCTTTTTTGAGAAATGGGTAATTGTCTGAACTGGGATTTTTGGGATTAAAGGATTGTAGGATTAAGAAAGTTGGGAGTTTGGAAGTTTGGAGTTGAAGTCCTTTAGGACTGAAATATTGGTAGAAAAATGAAAATATACCCTCGCTTCTTCTTCAACTTTCCAAAAGTTTTAAAACTTTTGGAAAGTTCGGCAACCACAGCCCTGCCTTTGTCAGGTGTTTTTCACCTGACATAAAACAGCTCAAAGCAGAACCACAGAGATTTGACAATTTTTTAAAAGTTGTCAAATTTTTTAGCTCTTTTTTTACTATCTTTGTATTACAAATAATCTGATTATGAATAATTCAATAATAACAATAGACTCGGAAATTCAAAGTGGGATGCCTGTTTTTTCAGGAACTCGCGTTCCCATAAAAAGTTTTTTTGATTATATTTCAACAGGTGAAAGTATAGAATCATATTTGCAGGATTATCCTTATGTTACAAAAGAACAGATATATGCTTTTATGGGTCTGTTAGGTAATTGGTTTTTTAAAACAACCGAAACTTTGTATTATGAAAATCCTGCTTGACGAAAACTTACCTGTTAAATTAAAATTCAGTTTATCAGGTTTTGAAGTATAGACAGTTCGGGATATGAAATGGGACAGCTATAAAAATGGTCATTTGTTGAAAACTGCCGTTGAAAATGGTTTTACCTGCCTAATAACAACTGATAAAAATCTTCAATATCAGCAAAATATCCCTCAGACTGGTATTGCAGTAGTAATTTTAGATGTTTTACTTTTAAAGTGGTCATATATAGAACCATTAATCGGGAAATTGTTGGATACATTAAATACTGTTAAAACTGGATGTGTTTATTCGATAAAATGATTAAATACAATGATTTGGTATTAAATGGTTACGACGATTGGTTTTTGCCCTCAAAAGATGAATTATACCAAATGTTTTTAAACAAATCAGCAATTGGCGGTTTTTCTAGCAACTACTATTGGAGCAGTTCAGAGTACGGTGCATACTACGCATGGTTACAGGACTTCGGCAGTGGCTATCAGTACGACGACACTAAGAGCAACGACAGCCGAGTTAGGTGTGTCAGGTCTTTTTAACAATTTAGCTATTTAACAATTAAATAATTCCGCTTACGGATGAATTTTTTTGAAATAATATATTGAGCGGTAGCGCCGCAAAATATTTGTAGATAAATA
>JAVHQG010000302.1:0-10424 GCA_036171035.1 Bacteroidales bacterium | reverse complement strand
CATTCTTGACATTTTCTTATCTGACACTGAGTTTTCTTTCAAGAACTAATTAAATCACTTACGAATTAAAGCTTCAAATAGGTAATATGCGTATATAAACAATTAATGTTATAAAAAAACTAAAATAAAAAGTAACCTTTTATAAGTATTTTATGTAAAAAAGAAAAATGTATTACAGAATATGAATAAAAAATTCAATATTTTCCATAAGGTTTTAGGGACTGTTTTTCCAAGATTTCGTCCATACTATTCTTACTTTGACTACTACGAAAATCAACTAGAGCAATTTAGTTTGAATAATTTAATCTCATTATTTTCTAAAAACAATATTAATAATATCAATTCAAGTGAAGAAGTTTCTTTTTACAAGTTCCCATTTTTATCGGAGAGCAAAGATATTATTAAAAAACTAGGTGAACCGAGATTTAAATCAAGCCATCCACAAATTGAGGGATTAATAGGATTATTTTTCAGAAAAAAATTAGGAGATTCAAAGGTTACGGTTATGTTTTTGTTTTTTCAGAACAAATTAATTTTTGGCAGTTATATTTTCGATCATTTCAACTCTACTTCTTATAAAAAGTTGGAAAATTTGCTTCATTGTAAATACGCTTCAGCACATGATACATCTACCGCAATCACTGATTCTAATTATAACCGAATTGAATTTATTTTTGATGTCGATCATCGTATCAATTTTATTTGTGGAAATCCATCTGTTCAGCAAGCTTTGATTTTGCAACAAAAAAGAACTGAAAAATTTTCAGATAATAGAATTTGGATTGCCTTTTCAGATTTCATATGATTTATTTATTAGTTTTATTATTTTCAAGGCATTCTCGTGATTTGAGAAATCTTTAAGTAAATATTTTTTTCGTTCTTCAATATGTTTCTGTGAAAAAGGAATTTTATACAAGCGTTTTATTTCCTTAATCATGGTTATGGGTTTATTTTTTATGGAACAAAATATCTCAAGACCAGTATTTCTAACCATTTGCTGATTCACAATGCAGTGTCTGCCAGAGAAAAGAGAAGCAAGCAATTTTAGTTTGATCCCAGTTTCCTGAAATGTAGGAAGGATATTAATATGAGCGTTCGACAGCAGATAATCCATTTCAAGGAAGCTTGGATTTTTTTTAATTTTAATATTTGAAAAAGGAGCTGCAAACCTATACAGTTCTTTTTCAGGATTTTTCCCGGCAATAATGCAAGAAATATTCAATTTACAAAAGACTTCGTTAATTAAATAGGTTGCTGCAATAATATTTTCACTGACAGAGAGATTCCCGTGATACAATATAAAATCGCCCGAACCTTCTTTGATATTAATATCATTGTATGAATGGAAAGCCGGGATATAACGTACATTTGAAAAATTTTGAGTGAAATATTTGTAATCGCTTTGCGAAATAGCAGCAATGCCGTTGGCTTTCAATAAAATGGATTCATATTTTTTTAGCTTTTTAGCTTCCATTTTAAAAAATTGCTTACTGAATTGATTTGATTCCGCATCATACAAGCCTGAATAATACTCATGTTCAACATTATGGGTTCTTACGATTTTAAGTCTGTCTGCCAAAGCCGGATGGTCCAAATAAAAAGTAGTATGCAGCCCCTCAAAAAGTATCGGGAATGAATTCTTTTTTAAATTTTCAATCAAAGCATCTGACGTTCTGGTTGCCACAATATATGGATGCTGCTTAAAGATATAATATAAGCCGGTATTTCTTTTATAATAGTGAACAGAGGCGCAAATTTTCTTGAGTTCTTCTGGTCGTCGTCTGCCATATTCAAAGCAGTGCAAATGAATTTGTATCCCGCATGCTGCCAGAGCTTTTATTTTATAGAATACATCAATCACACCACCATAGTCAGGTGGATAGGGCACATCAAACGCCACAATATGTAAGTGTATGTTATTCATAAAAAATCCATCTCATTGGGAACACAAATTTAATATTCTAAAAACATTTTAGTGGAAAATAACTACTGTAATTCCATCGCCACCCAACTGCATTTGTTCATCAGTGAAAGACCTAACAGCATCAACGGTTTTCAGATAATTGCGAATTAACCGCCTTAAAATGCCATAGCCCTTACCATGCAAAATCCGCACTTCAGACATGTTCAGCATAACAGCTTCATCAATATATTCGGCAATTCGCAACAAGGTTTCATCACCACGCATGCCACGAACATCAATCGAAGTTGAAAATTCATTCACTTTTTGGTGCATATGTGAAATTATGTTTGATGCTTGTTTCGCTTTCTTTTTTTGCCTGATGATTTCATCCGTTTGATCCATACATTCGACAGACTCTTTCTTAATTGTAGTAAATAAATTACCTAAAGCAACAACAAGATTAGTTTCGCCAATTTCGATCACTTCTCCGACAACTGCCTTATCTTTAATCTTTATATAATCTCCAATTTTTAGTTCCTGTGCAATATTAACAGGGTTTTCTGTTTTAATAATTTCTTTTTCTTGTTTTTTTTGTTGAAGTCTATTTTTCCGATTATTAATAAACTCAATTTTTTTCAAAATTTTATCATCATCAGGCACCTTTGAAATTGATATATTTTTTTTTAATTCGTCAATAGTATTTCTAACAATTTTCGTTTGTTCTTTTTCTGCCTGAACTTTCCTGATTTCAATAATAGCATTTTCTATTTTTTTATTTACAGTTGATAGAAGTTCGGCTGCATCGGATTTAGCTTGCTTTAAAATTTCCTTTCGTTCTTTATCAATTGATGATAATTCCGATACGAGTTGGTTCATCAATTCGCCCAGTTTTTTTTCGGATTGTTTAATTTTGATACGTTTTTCCTCTATATATTTTTTATCGCGCAATACATCACGCAAATGTTTATCAAAATAGACCTGATCTTTCCCGACTTTACTTATAGCAAGTTGAACTATTTCTTCTGGGATTCCAATTTTTCTAGCTATTTCAAAGGCAAAAGAACTACCCGGATTACCTGTTTCAAGAATAAATAATGGCTCTAATTTTGCATGGTCGTAAAGCATTGCACCATTAACAATTCCTTCAGCCGACATAGCAAAATGTTTCAATCCGGAATAATGTGTTGTTATTACACCAGATGTTTGTTTTGCATTTAAAGCCTCCAGCACTGCTTCAGCAATAGCTCCGCCCATTACAGGTTCAGTGCCCGAACCAAATTCATCAATTAATAAAAGCGTTTTCGCATTACAATTTTTGAGAAAAAATTTCATATTCCTCAGATGCGAGCTATAGGTACTTAAATCATTTTCGATAGATTGTTCGTCGCCGATGTCAATGAAAACATGATCAAAAACACCAAACTCACTATTCTCGGCAACAGGCACCAGCAAGCCACACTGAATCATATATTGAAGTAATCCAACAGTTTTCAGGCACACAGATTTACCTCCGGCATTCGGACCTGATATTAGAATAATCCTTTGTTTATTATTTACAGCTATTTGAAGCGGCACAACACTTTTCCCATTCTTTTTAAATGATGAATAAAGCAATGGATGCCTGGCATTATACATTTGAACAATGGGTTCATCAACAAAAGAAGGAAAAACTGCTTCAATATTTTTAGCATACAGTGCTTTTGCTCTGATAAAGTCGATTGCAGCAATAAATTCAAAATATTGACTGACATCCTCCAAATAAGGTCGTATTTGATTTGTTATATTAACTAAAATTTTAATAATCTCTTTCTGTTCCTCGTATTCCAGTTCTTTTATTTCGTTATTTAGTTCAACCACTTCCGTAGGTTCGATATAAGATGTTTTTCCTGTTGCACTTTCAGCATGGACAAATCCTTTAATTTTTCGTTTGTACGTACTATCAACTGGGATCACTGTACGTCCGTTGACAAGAGTCATAGACAGGTCTGCACTTAGCCAGCCTTCGCCCTGCATAAATTTCATAATGGCATGCAATCGACGAGAAACGCTATGCTGTTTTTCAGCTAATGATCTTCGAATCTGCATTAGTTCTTTAGAGGCGGTATCTTTGATGTGAGCATTTTTATCGAGAACGACTTCAATGATTTCAGGGAATTCTTTATGGAAATTGATTGAAGCACAAATATTGTTGAGACAAGGATACTTCTCTTCTGTTTTAGTTTGAAAAAAATGCAAAATTGTTTGTGTAAGTTGGAGTGTCTTTAACAAACTAAAGAGTTCCTCCTGAATGAGATAAGCACCCTCTATTCTTGCTTTAGACAAATATGTAGCATCTTCAGGAAAATATCTTGTTGGAAAACCATCCTCAGTTAACAGTAATGTTTTAAATTCATTTGTTTCAGAGAGCGATTTTTTGATTTTATTAAAATCGTTTGAAAATTGCATTTCATCAACTTTTTGTCTGCCCAAAGGACACAAGCAATTCTCTTGTATGAGTTCTCTTATTTTGTAAAACTCAATTTTAACTTCAAAATTATCAGGATAGATCAAATGGTTTGTTTCTTTTTATTTTTTTTCTTCGGTACGAATTTTTTAATTTCCGGTTTTTGTGATTTCCCATCAATTAGCTTGGTTTTAGCAGCCATGTCACCATTAAAATATTTTTGTTCAAAAGCATTCATGGTAACCACAAATGCTCCATTAAATCTATAGCTTATCAATGGAGCAATGGCTTCCTTTGCTAATTGATAATTTTGGAAATCGCCGAACGTATATCTATATCTGCCATCATTACAGGCATATTCTTTTATTTGGTCAAGATTTAGAAAACGGTTATCAATGCTTGATTCAGTTGATGAGCATATCTGTATTTCAAAACGTACGCCGGAAGTATTGAGTATTTTCACATTAGCAGTTGTAGCTTTTCCATTTAAATATTTAGCCCGATAATCCTTATAACTTATCACATATGCACCTGCAAAACCGGCAGCTTTCACTTGGATCAACGCTTCCTTTGCTGTTTCAATATCATCAAAATCGCCTGATGTGTATCGATACCACGAGTCAGTGCATTTGTTTTCACGAATTTTTTGAAGATCTTTAAAATATTTATAATCATTTGTTGATTTTTTTGTTGCACAAACCTGAATTGTATATAGAGGGACTTTAACTTCGTCTTCAAAATATTTTGTCCCTTCGTTTTTTTGAATTTTATTAATTTCCTTTTTTGTCTGTTTTTCAACCACGTCGTTTTTAATTGTATTCTCTTTTTTCCTTTCTTCTGGCGTTATTTCTTTTTTTGCAATTGATTCAGTTGTTTGTTTTTGAGGCTCAATTTTTATATCTGAAAGATTTTTTGTAACTAGGTTTGCAGAAATTGCTTGTGCAAAAAATTCATCTTTACTGGTTTTTTTAAGCTCAGCCCCTTTAAACCCTATATCAACAAATTTTTGTAAATCTTTTTTAGCGGTATCCGGGTTATAGTACAGACCAAAATAGTAGCGAAAAATGTTATCTTTGCTATATAATTTCATCCCTTCAATATCTTTCAAATAGCTTGATTCTTCTGCATTGCGAGCCTCTTTGACCAAAATCGTAAAGGCATTGGTATCATTTACATGAATCTGGTGGAGTCTCTCTGCACTTATGGTATCGAGACTTTTCACGTCCTCTTTTGCTTTAATCAAATTTTTATTTTTCTGTTGAGCCAGTAATTGTGTATCGAGTGGAGTAATTTTTACCTTATAAATCACTCTGGAGACAGAAGGATCTGCATCTGGCTCTGTTTGTTTCATAGAACAAAATCCGGTAAATCCATCACCTAAAGGGAAATAAAAATCTTCTTTATCGGGCGTATTAAAAGGATAGCCAAGATTCACGGGTGTATCCCATTCAGCATTGTCTTTCATTCTGGAATAAAAAATATCAAAATCGCCAAGACCCGCATGGCCTTGAGAAGCGAAGAACAATGTTCGGTCATCATCTAACAAAAAGGGGTTATCCTCATCAAATGGAGTATTAATTTTATCTCCCATATTTATAGGTGTTCCCCATTGATTATTAGAATTAAGTGTGGACTTATAAATATCATAACCGCCATATCCACCTGGTTTATCACTAGCATAATATATGGTTCTTCCATCTTTTGAAAGGCAAGCCCCTCTTTGATTTTTAGAATTGATACCAGCTCCAAGCCAAGTTCCCTTACCCCACTTTTTCCCATTGAATTTACTCATATATAAATTATAGATTTTATTATTATAAGCATAAAAAAGCATCGTATTTCCGTCTCCGGAAATATAGGTACACGTGAGATCTCCGGAAATTTTCAAGACCTCTGTCAAGTCCTCCGGTTTGCTCCATTTTCCATCTCTGTTCTCACCCTTCTTGTAAGCAAAAAATATTTGAACAGCATCCGATTCTTCGACCGTATATAAAATAAAATTTTCTGCTACAGAAATTGCGGGATTCTTATTTAAATATCCAGAATTAAATTCTTTTTGAAACAATTGTTTTTCAAATTTAACCGGCACTGTAACCATCAATTTTGCATTTTGAGCTATTTCAATTTTTTTGTTCACCCTTGCAAGCGTTTCTTTATCTTTTGTCTTTGATAATTTAAGAAAACGCTGATAGGCAAATATGGCTTTATCGAACTGATAATTCAAGGAGTAAGCATCGCCCATAGCAAGCCAGGCTTTTAGTGGAGATTTCCTTTGATCATAGCTCCCATCAGGGTAATTTGGTGATGCATCAAGAATGGCCTTTTGGAGAAAAGAAGAAGCATTTATTTTATTGTTTACGGTGTTCAGGTAGCAGTATCCAATTCTGTAGTTAATATAGGCATTTGCAGAATCTTTTGCATAATAGTTAAGCAGACTTTTTACCGCAGATTCATATTCTTCCATATAAATATCATATTCTGCTGCATCAAGATATTTTTTTAGACTTTTTAAATCCTGTGCAAACGCACTCGTTAATGAAACAATTACAAATAAAATGACAATACAAAACGGCTTTGCATTTAGCTGATTCTTATATGGAAAGGAATATTTCAATTCAATTTATAAATGCCAAATTTATACATTTTTTTTCATCTGTAAATTATTTTATTTTTCAAGGTCAGATGGAACCCCATGTTTACTATTTATTTAAGCATTTGTGTTTTCGTAAACATGTCCGTTTCAAAAAGCTAATCTGACCGCTGTGGGATTTAATGAGGTCGATTATAAAAATTTTATTCGGATACTTGAATGAATATCTAAATTTAACATTTCGGCAGCCCTCCCATTTTTCTGTGCAATCTCCAATAATCCAAGTGAATTAAATATTGCTAAAAGCTCGCCATCAGTAGTTTCGTTATAGGATGTATTAATTTTATTTAATTTATGATACATGCTTTCAAGCATGATATTGAAGCTTCTGCCTTTACCAATCTGAACAAATAAATCGTGCGAAATATTTGTAATTGCATTTTGGTATGTATCAATATACACAACACTTCCTGTTATTGCAGAGCCCTCAATTTGCGGCATAAAATCCATAAGTCGAATAAAATCAGGAACAGGTCGCCCCAATTCATTGATATCTTTGCTTTGCAAGGCATGAATTGCAGCATGAGCATATTTTGTAAATGCAGGGAATGAGTTGTATCGAAAGCCAATATATTCCTTAGGATAATGATCGTTTTCAAGTGATATAATCTGATCTGGTTCATGATCAAAGACCAAGCTCAATAAGCCATCGTTGGAACAAATAAAATAATGCCCATCATATTTTGCAATGATCTCCTCCTGCTTTAGTTGGTTTTCAAGATTTACAGCAATAATATGAACAGAACCTTTGGGAAAAGAACTATAGCTTACTTTTATAATAAATGCAGCCTCGGTAATACTAAAAGCATCAACCTGATGAGAAATATCAACAATTGTCGCTTGTGGATATAACCCAAGTATTCTACCTTTCATTACGGCTACATAAAAATCATTCTGTTTCCAGTCGCTTATTAAAGTAATAACAGACATCTGCTTTGTAAATTTAGGATTTAGGATTTACAAATTAATTTAAATTAAAATTTATCATTTAAAATTAATAGACAAGAATATTAAATTTGTTATTTCAAAAATATTACAATAATATTGAAATCTACAACAAATGCTGTAATTATTTTTTCTGATAGAGCCTTAAAATTGCGAAGAGCTTCAGATGTTTTCAGGCGGAGGCGGTTCGGGGACAAGGAGCACATTAAAATATTTTATATGATAGAGAAAAACATTAGCATAGAACAAATTGATCCGCTTATTTTTTATGGTATGAACAATGTTAATTTGAATATTGTTAAACAGTATTTTTCAAAAGTTCAGATTATAGGAAGAGGCACGGAATTGAAGATTTTAGGCGAGATAGCCGAAATTGAAATATTTGAATCAAAAATACAAAAACTCATACTGTATTTAAAAAAGTATAATACAGTGGAAGCAGCAGATATTGAACGGATATTATCTCAAAGAGTAGAAGAAATATCTTCTCAAAATGAAGATGGGGATGCAATATTGTTTGGGAATTCCGGCAAAACCATAAAGGCAAGAACAACAAATCAGCAACTTTTTGTTGATCTATACAATAGCAACGATCTTTTTTTTGCTATAGGTCCCGCTGGTTCAGGAAAAACTTATACAGCCATTGCACTTGCAGTAAGAGCATTGAAGAATAAAGAAGTAAAGAAGATTATTTTAAGTCGTCCGGCTGTTGAGGCGGGAGAACGGCTAGGGTTTCTTCCCGGCGATTTGAAAGATAAACTTGATCCATATTTACAACCCTTATATGATGCGCTAGCGGACATGATTCCGCCAAAAAAGCTTGAGGGATTGATAGAAGAACGTATCATTGAAATTGCACCACTGGCATATATGCGCGGACGTACACTAGAGAATGCCTTTGCAATCCTTGATGAAGCACAGAATGCAACCGTTAATCAATTGAAAATGTTTTTAACAAGGATGGGAAAATTCTCGAAATTTGTTGTAACAGGCGATCTCACACAAATTGATCTTGCTGATAAAAGAACTTCCGGTCTTGTGCATGCAACTCGTATCTTAAAAAGCATTAAAGATATTGCAATTATTCAATTTAATGAACAGGATATTCTTCGCCACAGACTGGTAAGAGACATTGTAGGAGCATACGAAAAAGATTTGAGTATGTGATGATTTATGTTAAATTTTAAATTTTGGATGTTAAATGTTAAAAAGTTAAAAGTTTCTTAGTGCCTTAGCGACTTTGCGACTTAGCGGTGAATAAAATGTTGGATGTTAAACGTTAAATGTTTCTTAGCGACTTAGCGCCTTTGCGACTTAGCGGTGAATAAAATGTTGGATGTTAAACGTTAAATGTTTCTTAGCGACTTAGCGACTTAGCGGTGAATAAAATGTTGGATGTTGGATGTTAATATTTCCCTGCTCTCCGGATGTACGATTATTGTTTCCATATTATTATAGTTTATTTTACTCCAAAATTAATAAAATTAAGACCGATTTCAAAAAATCTTTGACCGCCACATTACGATATGCTCAATGACCACAGGTTGGTTTACTAAATTGCTAAAAAGCACGAACAGCACGAACACGGAGTGTGCCATTTTTACTTGTAACATTCATGATGCCATTGGAGAAGTCCTGCTCCCATGCCCACAAACCATCACTTTCGCTGGAACTCCAATACATATTGTTAAAAAAACCGCCAACTATATCCTTGTTGATGAAAAGTTGATTTAATTCACCTTTGCTAGGTAAATACCAGTCGCTATAACCACCCAATACTAAATCAGAACACAATTGAGCAGCATAACTGCCTGCACCTTGACTTGCAGTAATAATATCTGTATTCGTATTTCCAGTACCAATTGCAGTAGCAGTTGCACTAGTTGCAATATAGCTCCCATTGTACCATGAGATGCCGGAACTTTGATCGTTTGGTGTTGCTATTAATCCATGTGTTTGTCCTGCTACATAACCCGTATCTCCGGGTTGTAAAATATACACAAGAATACCTCCCTGATAGTTCTGCCCAATTGCAAATGCTGCAACAAAACTAAATTCATTGCCATAAGCCGTTCCTATGCCATTTGTTGCATAAGCCCTCACGTAGTATGTAGTACCTAGCGTTAAGCCTGTAATACTACTAATAAAACTACCTGTACCTGTGCCATCAGTTGTATAGCTGTCTGCAATTGTCGGATTTTGAGAAATACTCCAGCAAACACCACGAGCGGTTACCGCTGCTCCACCATTGCTTGTGATATTGCCACCACTAGTTGCCAATGCAGATTGAATACCTGAAATAGCAGTAGTTGTAAGCGTAGGAATATAAATTGTTAAAGTGGCAGGATTTGAAGGCACACTTGCTCCGCATGAATTACTGGCAACACAACGAAATTTATAATTATTATATGAAGGTGGCACACTCGACAAATTTAATGTATCTGCTGTAAACCCACTAAAAATAGGTGATGTTCCGCTACTTG
>JAVHQG010000301.1:0-10435 GCA_036171035.1 Bacteroidales bacterium | reverse complement strand
TGTTTTCAAAACTAGAGTAACGAAATTATTGGCGTTTTCTTGCTGACACTAACTAAAATATCATATAATACTTTTTTCATATTTCACCAAAACCCAAATCAATAACATTGCATAAAACAAATATGCGAAAATATCTATTACAGTTATAGCAATTAAAAAGTTTTTAAATGGCATTGTTGCAAACCAAAATAAAGACATAACCATAATAAAATACACAACCTGCCATAAGGTAAGAATTTTTATTTTTTCCATAGATGCAAGTATCGTTGTAAAAGGTGAAACAACAAATGTAATTGCATATGAAAAACATAGAATTGACGCATATTCGCCTGAAACAATCCACTTGGGACTAAAGATGAACCCAAATAAAAATGGTCCGGCAAAATAAAGTACAACTATTAGAAATATAGAAATTGCGCTTAATCGTTTGGCCAATAATTTTATCTCACTAAAAATTGATTCGTTATTGTTTCGTTTTTCTGCAATTCGTTGCGATAAAACTTGAGAGAGAGACATTGTTATAAATGCAAAAGGAGCAGTTAAAATGATTCTCGTAAAATTATATTGCCCGGTTATTGTTTCCCCGTAAAATGAACTCACAATAAATACCGGCATCATACCACAAACGGCATTCATCAATGAAGGGAAAGCATTATAAATTGGATAATCTGAAAAACGTTTCAAAATTGCCCAAATTTGTTTTTTTAATAGTCCTTTGTATGAAAAACCATTAGAAAAAGCTTGTTTGGTCGATATTAGTGCATTGCTTGCCCTTCCTACAAAATCACCCCATACAAGTCCATTTGAGACTTTGCTTAATCCCAGTAAAATACCTGTGCCTCCCTCTCCTACTTTCTGTGCTACTTTATTGTACGACGATGCCCTAAACGCTTTTTTCCGGATAAGCCAAGCGTTAAATAATTTTGAAACAGAAATGAAAAATAAACCAAAAGGGAGTAGCAATAACCAATCAGAAATTCCTTTATTATGCAGCAATATTGCAAGAGTATCTTTAAAAAAAAATGCTACAATAAAAAACAAAAATGATATTAACACTGAAATAATCAACCCCCCAACTACTAATGATTTAGCATCTTCCTCTTTCTGAGGAACCACAACTGCAAGTTCATAGCGTCCGGCTGAAACAACCTCGAAAATCGAAAAAATACTAAAGTATAAACCAAAAATGGCGTAGTGAGAAGGTGAGAAAATACGACTAAAAACAGGATACAGGCAAAGTGTAATTGTTTGAGCAAAAACGGTACCCAACATCAACGTAAAAACGTTTTTATTAAATTCAGATTTTAAAATCCGGCTAAACATCTTTTTTTGCAAAAGATTTAGCATTATCCAGATACCACATCAACGCCTGATTTAAGCCATCCTTCAACTTAAATATTGGTGCATAATCCAAATATTTTTTTGCCAAATCAATACTTGCCAACGAATGCTTAATATCGCCTTTTCTTTCAGGTGTATAAAATGGTTCTATGGATGATATTTCTCGATTTTTATCAGATAGTAAATCTCGAATGACAAAAAACAATTCTTTAAGTGTAATACAATCGCCGCATGCAACATTATAAACTTTATTCAGAGCCTCTTTGTTTGAAGTTGTTGCTGCTAAATGATTTGCTTGAATAACATTCTCTACAAATGTAAAATCTCTCGATTGCGATCCATCACCATAAATTTCAGGGTTCTCGCCTTTCAGCAATTTATTAATAAATCGTGGTATCACCGCAGCATAAGGTCCACTTGGGTCTTGCCTTTTCCCAAATACATTAAAATAGCGCAAGCCAATTGTTTCAATACCATAGAGTTCTGAAAAGTTCTTTGCAAATATTTCATTTGTAAGTTTTGATATTGCGTAGGGTGAGAGTGGCTTCCCAATTCGCTCTTCCACCTTTGGTAATTCAGGAGAATCACCATAAACTGAAGAACTTGTTGCAAAAACAAATCGCTTGACCTTTGCATCTTTTGCAGCGGTTAGCATATTTATAAAGCCAATAATATTTATTTCACTCGTTGTGATTGGATCGTTGATTGAACGAGGCACAGAACCAAGTGCAGCCTCATGCAAAACATAATCAACGCCCATAACAGCCTTCTTGCAAGTTGCTTTATCTCTGATGTCTCCTTCCAGTAATGTGAAGTTTTTATCTGACAAAAAACATTCTATATTTGATCGCTTACCCGTAAGAAAATTGTCTAAACAAATCACTTGATTATTGCTTCCCAAAAGCGATTCAACTAGGTTGGAGCCGATAAAACCGGCTCCCCCTGTCACAAGCACTTTTGAATTTGTTATTTTATGGTGTTGGCTCAAACAGATATATTTTTTATTCAAACTAGAAACTAGAAACTGTTCTTCTATTTAGCAAAACTCACTGCCCTTGTTTCCCTAATCACAGTTACCCTGATTTGACCCGGATATGTCATTTCATCATGGATACGTTTAGAAATATCAAAGGAAATAGTTTCTGCATCTTTATCTGTAACCTTATCACTTCCAACTATTACACGTAACTCACGACCTGCCTGTATGGCATATGTGCTGGTTACACCCGGATACGATAAAGCTAATGACTCAAGGTCTTTTAATCGCTTGATATAATTGTCAATTATTTCGCGACGAGCACCAGGGCGTGAACCTGAGATTGCATCACAAACCTGAATAATTGGAGCCAACAAAGTGGACATTTCAACCTCTTCATGATGTGCCCCAATTGCATTGCAAACATCTGGTTTTTCTTTGTATTTTTCGGCTAACTTCATCCCCAAAATAGCATGTGGCAATTCTGGTTCATCATCGGGCACTTTTCCTATATCATGAAGCAACCCTGCACGTTTAGCTGCTTTTGCATTAAGACCTAATTCACTTGCCATAACTGCACATAAATTTGCCACTTCGCGTGAATGCTGTAGCAAATTCTGACCATAGGAAGAACGATATTTCATTTTGCCGACAAGCCTGATCAGTTCAGGGTGTAATCCATGAACACCAAGATCTATTGTTGTTCGTTTTCCGACCTCTATAATTTCTTCTTCCAGTTGTTTTTTTACTTTATTAACAACTTCTTCAATTCTTGCAGGGTGAATGCGCCCATCTGCAACTAACTGATGCAAAGCGAGTCTGGCTATCTCACGACGAATCGGATCAAATGCCGACAATACAATAGCTTCTGGGGTATCGTCAACAACTATTTCAACACCCGTTGCTGCTTCCAGTGCTCGGATATTTCGACCTTCACGCCCAATAATTCTTCCCTTTACTTCGTCGTTTTCAATGTTAAATACGGTAACTGAATTTTCAACAGCTGTTTCAGCAGCAACTCTTTGGATGGTTTCCAATACTACTTTCCTTGCTTCTTTATTGGCAGTTAGTTTTGCCTCATCCATCACTTCGTTTATATATGCCATTGCATCTGTTTTTGCTTCAGATTTTAAGGACTCAACCAATTGTAATTTAGCCTCTTTTGCTGATAATCCTGAAAGAGCTTCCAACTTCAACACGTGTTCTTTATGAAACTTACTTAAATCTTCATTCTTTTTCTCAACCAACTCGATTTGCGCTGCCAGATTATCTTTTAACGTATCAAGTTCTTTTTTCTTTCTTTGTGTTTCATCAAGTTTTTGTGTAATAGTTTGTTCTTTTTGTTTTACCCTGTTTTCAGCAACAATAATTTTACTATTCCTCTCATTTACATGTGCTTCGTATTCTGATTTCAGCGTATTAAAATGATCATTCGCTTGTTGCATCTTTTTTTGCCTAACTTCTTCGGCTTTTATCTCGCCTTCTTTCAGCACCAATTCTCGCCTTTGAGTGAGACCTTTATCCCATATAAAGTAGGAAATTCCTGCCCCTGCCAGCAGTGAAATAATTACTGTAATAATAATCCACATCATCATAACATCTCAATATATTTAGTTTATAATAATAAAAAAACCCGCAATTATCTCTATCTATTCTGTAAAAACCCCTGATAAGCATGGGCGGAGCTTCTGTACTATTTCTCACTTCCACTGTCCCCGAAAGGATTTCCGGCAAGCCGGAATTGAGGCCTGTTTTACGTAGTTCAAGCTTAACTCCAATTTGAAAAATGTTGAGTTTTACAAACTAATAAAGATAAATGCGGGCGTATCTTAAATATTTTAAAGAACGTTGTTACGCTTTTTCAAGGTAACTTTTCAATTTTTCATCTAACTCTTTTACTTTCTCAATGAACGGATAAATCTCTTTCCTCTCTTCTAACTCAAGAACTTTTGTAGATAGCTGCAATGCAACCATCGCTATATAGTCTTGCTCGTCTTTTCCGGCAAACTTTTTCTCTTTATAAATGCTAAGTTTATCATTTATTTGTTTTGCTGCCTTCCTCAATCTCTCTTCATCCTTCCTGTCAATTTTGACCGGATAGTATCTGTCTCCAATATTTACTTTTATTGTTAACTTACTTTCCATTCACTACTTGTTCAACAGAGCGATACAATTTTCAACTTCCCGCACTAGTCTGTTAATTTTTACTTTGGCATCATGCACCTCACCTGCCGGCGATTGCATTGATTTAGCCAGTTTCATTACTTCAATTTTGCGCTCTAATTCATCAATCTTTTGCGCTTTCATCTGATTGTCTTTCCTCAATTGATGATTATCTTCTTCTACTTTATTTTTCCCTTTTTCAATATAGTCGTATTTCTCAAAAAAACTATTCAGTCGCGATGCGAACGGAATATATACCTGCGAAAATTCGTCTGTCATGAAAAAGATTAATTTTTATTTAAATTTTCATCTACAAATGTAAAAAAAATAATTCATTAAAAAATAATACCAACCTTTTTTTTTTGAAATCACATATAAATTCCCGACCTTCGATTTAATTTTAATTTGTTCTATAATGAATAAAAAAAAACTTATTTTCGCTTTTGTGGTGGGTTTTGTTATTACTATAATTGCCATTGTATTAGTTAGATACAGCCATCGTACAAAAAAAATTAATCCTGCTTTCAGCAAATACATTGAAGCTTATAGCTCTGGTGTCATTTCAAAAAAAGCTACCATAAAGGTAAGGCTCACTGATTTGGTTATGCAAAAAGTGCCTAAAACCGATGAAGCTATACAAAATCTTTTTAAATTCTCTCCTTCTATTAAAGGAGCTGCTACTTGGGCCGATGCAAATACGGTTGAATTTAAACCTGAGCAAGATCTTACCTCTGACAAAACATATTCAGTGGAATTTAATCTTAAAAAACTTACTAAAGTACCTTCTGAATTTGAATCGTTTATTTTTGATTTTAAAGTAGTTAAACAGGATTTTGAAGCAAGCATTACTGAAATAAAAACTATTGACAAACAATCTTTTAAATTTGAGAAAATTCTTGGAAGTGTCATCACGTCTGATATTGAGGACATTAAAAACATTAGTAAATTAATGGAGGTCTCTCAAAATGGGAAGAAACTTACTGTAAAATGGAATGTCGGCTCTGATGGAACCTCGTGGATATATGAGGTTGACAGCGTTTCCCGCTCAGAGAGCGTATCAACGGTAAAAATTAATTGGATTGGTGATGCAATCAGTGTTGATAGAAATAAAGATACAACCCTTGAAATTCCTGCTATTAACGATTATAAATTTCTTTTCTACAAAGTGATTCAAGCTCCGGAGCAGTATATCCAACTGCAATTTTCTGACCCATTGGCCGAAAATCAAGATTTGAATGGGATGGTGTATATGAAGGATGTATTTGGAATGAGCTACGTTGTGGAAGATAATGTGATTAAAGTATATCTGCCAAAGCACTTAAATGGGACATATGCTGTTACTGTACAGGAAGGTATCAGCAATATTAAAGGAAAAAAATTGCCCAAAGATTTTAGTTTTAATGCTATTTTTGAAGATATTAAGCCGGCTGTAAGATTGCTCGATAAAGGAGTGATTCTGCCCGAATCGGACAAGGGACTAGTACTCCCGTTTGAAGCTGTAAACCTGAAAGCAATTGATGTTCAAATTACTAAAATATATGAAAACAATATCACGCAGTTCCTTCAGGAAAACGACTATGGTGGATATTACCAATTAAGAAGAGTTGGAAAACCAATTCTGCAAAAGACTATTCGTTTAGATCGTTCTAATATTGTAAATTACGGCAAGTGGAATCGCTTTACACTCGATTTAAACAAACTAATCAAAACTGATATTGGAGCCATGTACCGGGTCACTATTGGTTTCAGAAAAGAATATTCATTATACTCATGTGGTGGTTCTCCAAAAGATAAAAACAATACAGAACTTGAAAAAACAGAAGACATAAGCATTGATGAAACAAGTACAGAAGACAATGTGGAAGGATATGATTATTTAGAAGACGATTACTACAGTTATGGTTGGTATAACTGGGAAGAACGTGACGATCCCTGTAAAGATGCGTATTATGGAAAAAACAGAAGTGTGTCAAAAAATATCCTCGCCTCAAATCTTGGTATTATTGCAAAAAAATCTAACGATGGTTCAATAAAAATTTTTATTACAGATTTACGCACAACAAAGCCTATATCAGATGCAAGTATTGAAATCCTAGATTTTCAAAAGCAAACACTTGCCACTGCTACAACTAACAACGATGGTATTGCTGATTTTTCCGGATTAAAAGATCCATATTTTGTTATTGCAAAACAAGAGAAACAGCGTGCATATCTGAAATTAAATGATGGTGCATCGCTCTCATTGAGTAGGTTTAATGTCTCTGGCATATCGGTAAATAAGGGAATGAAAGGATTTATCTATGGAGAAAGAGGCGTTTGGCGTCCCGGAGATACCTTGTTCCTTGGTTTCATCCTGCAAGAAAATGCCGAAAAAATTCCTGACAACCATCCAATTATTTTTGAGCTCAGAAATCCACAATTTCAGGTTGTAAAAAGAATTGTTGACCACAAGAATTCTTCAAATTTTTACATTTACAAAATCCCTACTGCTCAAGATGCTCCAACAGGTAATTGGGAAGCAAAAGTGCTTATTGGCGGTGTATCATTTTTCAAAAGTCTGAAAATTGAAAATATCAAACCTAACAGACTAAAAATTAACCTTGATTTAGGAAAAGAAGCTTTAAGTATCTGCAATTCGATTGAAGCAAAGCTAAATGCAAAATGGCTGCACGGAACACCTGCAAAAAATATGGATGCCAGCGTGAATGTAATATTAAGCCCTATTAAAACCACATTTGACAAATTTAAAGATTTTGATTTCGACGACGAAGCTAAAAAATATAGTGCTGAATCATCAACTATTTTTAATGGAAAAACAGATGAAAATGGAAATGCAAATTTTAAAGTTAAAATCAATACAAACGAGACAGCTCCAGGAAAATTATCGGCAAATTTTGTTACAAAAGTCTTTGAAAATAGTGGTAATTTTAGCATTGACCAATTTTCGTTACCATATTTCCCTTACAAGACTTATATTGGGGTTAAAAGCCCTAAAGGCGATAAATTATCGAGTATGTTATTTACTGACACTACCCATATCATCAATATTGTTACTGTTGACGATAAAGGTAATCCGATTACAGAATCGCACGATGTTGAAGTTGAATTTTTAAAACTTGAATGGCGTTGGTGGTGGGAACAAAATGATGATGAAATTTCAAATTACGCATCTCGTTCGTATATCAAACCATTGAAAAAAGAGACAATCAAAACATATGGTGGAAAAGCTACGTGGAAAGTTCGTGTAAATTATCCTGACTGGGGTCGTTATTTGATTCGTGTGCGTGATTTAAAAAGCAGACATTCAGCTTCTACCGTGATGTATCTCGATTGGCCGGGTTGGTATAAACGCGATCAGAAAGAACATTCCGGCGGTGCAACCATGTTGGCATTCACTACTGATAAAGAATCATATAAAATTGGAGAAAAAGTAAATGTAACAATCCCTACAAGCAAAGGAGGACGTGCGCTTGTCAGTATTGAATCAGGGACCAAAGTTGTAGAAACTTATTGGGTTGAAACGACAGAAAAACAAACAGAATTTTCGTTCACCGCAAATGAAAAGATGACACCCAATGTCTTTATTAATATATCTCTGTTACAGCCACATGCACAGGCTATCAACGATTTGCCCATCCGTATGTATGGAATTATGCCAATTACGGTAGAAAACCCTGCAACGCATCTTGAGCCTGTTATTACAATGCCAAACGAGCTCAAGGCCGAGTCTAACATCACGATAAAAGTGAAAGAAAAAAACAGAAAAAGTATGACCTACACTCTTGCCATTGTTGATGAGGGGTTGCTTGATTTAACTCGATTTAAAACCCCTGATCCATGGAATAATTTTTATGCCCGTGAAGCACTTGGTGTTCTAACTTGGGATATTTTCGACTGGGTGATTGGAGCATATGGTGCTGAACTGGAACGACTTCTAAGTGTTGGTGGCGATGGCGAAGGAGGAGGCAGCAAAGGCAAAAAAGCAAACCGTTTTAAGCCAATGGTTCGATTTATTGGTCTATTTGAGTTAAAGGCAGGTTCTGAAAACACGCATATAATTGCAATGCCCGCCTATATTGGCTCTGTAAGAACAATGGTTGTTGCCGGCGAAAATAAAGCCTATGGATATGCAGAAAAAACCACACCTGTAACCAAACCACTTATGTTGCTTGGAACTCTACCGCGTGTGCTTGGTCCTGGCGAAACATGCAAACTTCCTGTCACCGTATTTGCAATGAAAGATAATATAAAAAATGTTACCGTTAAAATAACCTGTAACAGCTTGTTATCACTAAAAGGCAGTGCTTCAAAAAGCATCACCTTCACTAAAAAAGGAGATCAAAATGTTGACTTTGACTTGAAAGTAAATTCAGGTTTGGGCATTGGCAAAGTTCATATTGAGGCAATAAGTGGAAATGAAAAGGCAAGCTATGACATTGAATTGGATGTTCGTAATCCAAATCCTAAAGTTACCGATGTTATTTCAAAAATTCTTGAGTCTGGAGAATCATGGAACACAGATTTCAAACCTGTTGGCATTGCAGGGACAAACAAAGGTATGCTTGAAATTTCGTCTGTGCCACCACTGAATCTGGGCGAGCGACTAAAATATCTGATTGCTTATCCGCATGGATGCGTGGAACAAACCACGTCGGCAGCATTCCCACAGCTCTTTTTAACTGATGTGATGGATTTGCCAAAAGATAAAAAAGATGATATCTCAAGAAATGTAAAAGCAGCCATACAGAAACTTCTTCAATTTCAAACATCTGGTGGAGGGTTCAGTTACTGGGCAGGTGGTAACGATGTGTGTGAATGGGGAACAAACTATGCCGGACACTTTCTTGTTGAAGCAGAGAAAAAGGGATATGTAGTGCCTTCTGAATTGTTAAAAAAATGGTCAAGTTATCAATCATTGAAAGCCCGCAATTGGGTTGACGACGGGAATCACGCTCAACTTACGCAAGCATACAGACTCTACACATTAGCTCTTGCAGATAAACCCGAAATAGGTGCAATGAACAGACTTCGCGAAAAATCAAAACTCTCAACCGATGCAAAATGGAGACTGGCTGCGGCATACCAGATTGCAGGAAAAAACAGAGCCGCTCTCGATATGGTAATGAACTTAAGCACCACTGTTCCCAAATATAATGAATTAGATTACACTTTTGGTTCAGATATACGCGATAAA
Organism: Bacteroidales bacterium; assembly: GCA_036171035.1. GTDB lineage: Bacteria > Bacteroidota > Bacteroidia > Bacteroidales > GWF2-35-48 > GWF2-35-48. The sequence goes on along the minus strand of JAVHQG010000301.1, from coordinate 761 downwards.
GCAATGATACTGGAAACACTTTGCTTGCTCGACATGAAGAAAAAAGCATTTGAACTTGTAAAAGAAATTTCTTCAGAACTTAGCAAAGAAAGCTGGATGAGTACACAAACTACGGCATATTCTCTGATTGCTGTTTCAAAATTTGTTGCAAGAAACATGGTTTCACAACAGCTAACCTTTACCTGCCAATTTAATAATGGAATCACTGAAAATAAAAAGTCACGTAACAGCATTTTGCAATCTGAAATCCCGATTAAAACAACAGCAACAGGGAAATTATCTATAAAGAACACATCAAAAGGGATTATCTATGCACGTATTATCCTTGAAGGAATTCCTGCTGTTGGAGAAACCTCCGACGCTGAAAACGATTTGCATATGAGAATTGAGTACAAAACACTTACCGGTGCTCTTTTGAAACCTGAAAAAATCAAGATTGGTACAGATTTTTATGCAGAAGTAACCCTTACGCATCCAGGGCTGAAGCGTGATTATAAGCAGATGGCACTCACACAAATTTTCCCTTCAGGATGGGAAATCATTAACACACGAATGCTCGATGCAGGCAGTCTTCTCGATGCAAGTGTCCCCACATATCAAGACATAAAAGACGATAGGGTTTACACATATTTCGACTTAAGCAAAGGTCGTTCAAAAACATTTAGGATATACCTGAATGCTAGCTATGCAGGCAGATACTATCTACCTACAACTTATGCTGAAGCAATGTATGATAATACGATAAATTCAAGAAAACATGG
>JAVHQG010000300.1:0-10578 GCA_036171035.1 Bacteroidales bacterium | reverse complement strand
TAACGATATTCGCAGTCAGAATGTTAACAGCCGGATTTCACTTCAAAAATCTTCAGTCGTTAATCTTCAATCGTTAATTTTTTGATTTTAAAATGGGACTGCGAAGCGCTGAATATTATTTATTTTATTTCCCCTTAGTTCATAATATCCTTCACAAACGTGCAGAAATGCAAAAAAACAATAGTTATGGAGAAATCTTCAAGAGAAAAAACATATAACTAATTTATTATGATAATATTACTGATTACAACTTTTATCCTTGGTTATTTTTTTATTACAATTGAACACGGTATTAAAATTAACAAAGCGGCCATTGCAGTTGTTACAGGCGTGTTATGCTGGACATTTTTCATTTTATTGTATCCCGATACAGTTTTTGTTTCTAAACAATTGAATGAACATTTAAGTGATATCTCTCAAATAATATTTTTCCTAATGGGGGCCATGACTATTGTAGAATTAATTGATGCGCATGGTGGATTTGAAGTTATCACTCAAAAAATTCATACAAAAAATAAAAGAACACTGATTTGGATTATTGGCATAATCTCTTTTTTACTTGCAGCCGTACTCGATAATCTAACAACAACCATAGTAATGATTGTTCTTGTTCGTAATCTTGTTCATGATAAAAACGACCGGATGATTTTTGCCGGAATAATTGTTATTGCTGCAAATGCCGGCGGTGCTTGGTCCCCAATAGGCAATATCACTACTACAATGCTTTGGATAGGCGGGCAAGTAACAATACTAAATATTATGCAAAAGCTTATTATTCCTTCGCTAGTTTGTTTGTTAATACCTTTATTTTATTTTAATCTTTTAATGAAAGGGAATATAAAGCATTCGTTAAAAAATGTTCCAATAAGTACAAAAAATGTGTCAAATCTGGAAAAAAATATTGTGTTTTTTATGGGAATCGGAGTTCTGATTCTTGTGCCTGTTTTTAAAGCAATAACATCTCTTCCTCCATACATGGGAATGTTAATTGGACTGGGTCTTTTATGGATTACAACTGAGCTTTTGCACAAGAATAAAGAACAAGAGCATAAAATTACTGTTTCCAATGCATTGCAGAAGATTGATATTCCAAGCATTTTGTTTTTTCTTGGCATTTTACTGGCTATAGCTGCATTGCAGTCATCGGGGTTGCTTACGTCTTTGGCAGAATGGTTAAACAAAGTTATAGGAAATCTTAAAGTTATTTCTATTGCACTTGGTTTGCTTTCTGCAATTGTTGATAATGTTCCGCTTGTTGCCGCTACCATAGGTATGTATAGTTTAGATATGTATCCCCAGAATCATTATTTATGGGAATTACTTGCTTACAGTGTTGGAACTGGTGGCAGTATTTTAATTATTGGATCTGCCGCAGGCGTAGCAGCAATGGGGATGGAAAACATTAATTTTTTCTGGTACATGAAAAAAATGAGTATCCCTGCTTTACTAGGCTTCTTAGCTGGTGCAGCTATTTACATCTTAATGGTATAAAATAGAAAACCCCTGATAAAATCAAGGGTTTCTGTTGACCGATCAGGTTTCGAACCTGAACTCTACTGAACCAAAATCAGTTGTGTTGCCAATTACACCATCGGTCAAAATATTATTTCAATATTACAATAATATTTATTTTGGACTGCAAAAATACAAATATTATTAGTTTTACAAATTTTTCTTAAAACAATTTATTTCATTTCTTGAGGCATATTTATTTTTATTTATCTTCGCAGGTTCTAATCAAATAATTTTTATGAAGAAATTTAAGTTAATTAACAACCTTTCCGGCTGGGTAGCATTTGTTATTGCGGCTATTGTTTTCCTTCTAACAATGGAGCCCACAGCTAGTTTTTGGGATTGTGGAGAATTTATTGCAACTTGTTTTAAGCTAGAAGTAGGTCATCCGCCCGGAAACCCAATTTTTATGATTCTCGGTCGTTTCTTCACTCTTTTTGCAGGAGGGAATGTTATCTTGGTGCCAATTACTATAAATATTATGTCAGCATTAATGAGTGCCGGAGCCGTTCTTTTTATGTTTTGGTCGATTACTCATCTTGCTAAAAAAATGCTCTTAAAAAAGGAAGACGATCTTTCTACAGGAAATATTGTTGCAATCATTGGAAGCGGCTTTGTTGGTGCAATGGCTTTTTGCTTTTCAGATTCATTTTGGTTTTCAGCCGTTGAAGGCGAAGTTTATGCGTCATCTTCCTTCTTTACTGCTATTGTTGTATGGGCAATCATGAAATGGGAAAATGTGGCACATGAAAAATATGCAAATCGTTGGTTGATTTTTATTGCTTATCTGATGGGGCTTTCCATTGGTGTTCACTTATTAAATCTGCTTGCAATTCCTGCTATCACTTTTGTTTATTATTTCAAAAAATATGACGTAACTCGCTGGGGTATTGTAAAAGCAAGTGCAATAGGTGTTGCCATATTAATTGGGGTGCTATATGTTATTGTGCCTTACACAGTGAAAATAGCATCTTGGTTCGATTTATTATTTGTTAATGGTTTTGGTGCTCCATTTGATTCAGGTATGCTTTTTTGGGGAGTCATTTTGTTTGGTGGTGTTGCATGGCTCATGTGGTATTCTTTGAAAAAACAAAAAGTGTTGCTGAATACCATAATGTTATGTGTGTTTTTTATTCTTCTCGGGTATTCTTCTTTTGTCACAACCGTAATCCGCTCATCGGCCAATCCTCCACTTGATGAAAATGATCCTGAAAATGCTTTTTCACTTTTATCGTATCTAAACCGTGAACAATACGGTGAAAGACCGCTTTTCTACGGACAATATTACAATGCACCTATTGATAAACAAGATCCGTATAAACAAGGTGATGCAAACTACGCTCCGGTAAAAGACAGATATGAAATTACGGATTATAAAATGTCATACAATTATGACACTCGTTTCTTAACATTTTTTCCTAGAATGTGGAGCCCGCAGAAAGATCATATTTCGGCTTATAAGCAATGGGGAAATATTAAAGGTACTCCTCTTCAAACCGTTAACAATCAAGGTAAACAAGAGGTTGTAAATAAGCCTACTTTTGGTGAAAATATAAGATATTTTATTACATATCAATGCGGATTCATGTATTTCAGATATTTTATGTGGAATTTTGCCGGCAGACAAAATGATATACAGGGTCACGGTGGTATTCTTAAAGGCAACTGGATTTCCGGGATTCCTTTTATTGATAAAGCGTTGATAGGATCTCAAAATCATGTTCCGGAAAGTATGAAAAACAATAAGGGTACAAATAAATATTATTTGCTACCGCTTTTACTGGGTCTTATAGGCTTATTTTATCAATATAAAGTTGCTAAAAGAGATTTTGTTGTACTCATGCTTCTATTCTTTTTTACCGGATTAGCAATTGTTATATACTTGAATCAGTATCCCTATCAGCCACGTGAACGAGATTATGCGTTTGTCGGTTCGTTTTACGCATTTGCATTCTGGATTGGACTAGGTGTAATTCCAATATATAATTTACTTAGAAAAAAACTACCACTTGTTGCAAGCGCAGGTTTGGTTACAGTTGCCTGCACTATTCTTGTACCAGGTATTATGGCTAAAGAAAACTGGAACGACCACGATCGCTCACTTCGTTATACTTCACATGATTTTGCTTACAATTATCTCATGTCTTGTGCAAAAAATGCTATCCTTTTTACAAATGGCGATAATGACACATTCCCTTTATGGTACTTGCAAGAAGTTGAAGGCATCAGAACCGATGTGCGTGTAGTGAACCTTAGCCTTTTCAACACAGACTGGTATATCGAGCAGGTAAAACGCAAGGCATATAATTCTGATCCGATTCCGTCAACCCTTACGCACGATAAATATATGCAGGGACAGCGTGATATTTTATTTCTTGTTGATGATAAAAATTCATTCATTGATGAAAAATACAGTAAAAATAAAGCTTTTGAAGCAGGATATAAAGAACTGTTTGTTGCTATGCAGGGCGTGTTAGAAAAATCTAAATTTCCCGAACAACATAGAAAAGACTATGAACAGATTTTAAAAGGTCATAAACTTATGAATCTGTTCCGCTTTAAATCAATGGTTAACGGACTGGCTCAAAAAGCTAATATTGAGAAATATAACCTTAATGAAAATGCAATTAATGAAATCAGGGTACAAAGTGATAAGCTTGTTGAAGCTGTTGCTGCTGAATATGTGCCTGTAGATGCTTGCATTGACTATATTGCTGCTGCAAAAAATAAACAAATTCAAGAAAACGAGCAGGATTATTTACCTACCAAAAAATTCAGTATTCATGTGAATGCCGATGAAGTTATAAAAAATGGGACAGTAAAAGAAAAAGATAGAAATAAAATCCTTCCATGGGTTGACTGGAGTATTAACAAAAGTTACATCATGAAAGCTGAAATGATGGTACTCGATATTCTTGCAACCAACAAATGGCAACGTCCTGTTTATTTTGCCATTACCGTGGGGAGTGATAGCTATATGAGCCTTGAAAATTATTTCCAGTTGGAGGGTTTTGCTTATCGATTGGTTCCTATTAAAACAGCAAACAAAGACGGGCAGATTGGTCGTGTTGATGTTGATATTATGTACGAAAACATGATGAAAAAATTCAAATGGGGCAACATGAACAATCCAAAAGTCTATCTCGACGAAAACAATGTACGTATGATTATGAACCTTCGCAATAGCTTTGCAAGACTAGCCGATCAACTTATCGTTGAAAATCGCAAAGATGATGCATTGAAGGTGCTTGACAGATGCGAAGAATTGATACCAGATAAAATTATTCCATATAATTATTTCAATCTTGGACTCATAAATGCGTATTTTAATGCAAAAGATACAACCAAAGCAAACAAAATGGTTAAAAGGCTTGCAGACATTACACTCAATGATTTGAATTATTATTTTAGCGTTGGACCTGAGCTTGAATCAGGGGTTGACTACGAAAAGAGAAGATCAATGGTTGTAATGCAGGAGCTTGTTCGTATCACAAAGACACAGAATCAGGCTATTTCGAAAGAGCTTGAAGCCAAATTTAATGAGATGTATAAGATTTATACCTCAACAACTTCCGTAGGAGCGCCACAAGAAGAAGAAGGACAAGGAGAATAAATTTATTTAATATATTATCCTGTTAGAGAAATCTGACAGGATAATTTTTTTTGCTATGTTATTTTCAAGAACCCCTGCAATTATATCAGCTTTTCCTTCCCACCTTATCTGGAAATTTGCCAGAAACGAAAAAAAATTATACCTCACTTTTGATGATGGTCCAACACCCGATATTACCGTAAAAATTTTGGATATTTTAAGAAGCTATCATGCGAAGGCTACATTTTTCTGTTTGGGAAAAAATGTTGAATTATTTCCCGATTTATATACTCAAATTATTCAGGCAGGTCATTCTACCGGTAATCATACGCAAAATCATTTGAATGGATGGAAAACACGTAATTCCAGATATTTTGATGATATTAATAATGCCGCAGAGAACATTAATAGTAAATTGTTTCGTCCACCATACGGGAAAATCAGAGGCAGCCAGATTTTTCACTTGAAAAAAGATTATAAAATAATTATGTGGGAAATTCTTAGTGGTGATTATAGCAATCAGATAGCTCCCGAAAAATGTACACACAATGTAATTACAAAAGCTTTGCCCGGCTCGATTGTGGTTTTCCACGATTCGCTAAAAGCTAAAAATAATATGCTGTATTCTCTTCCACGTGTACTGAATCATTTCAGTAAAAATGGATATTGTTTTGAGGCTATTCAATACGAAAAAGTCTAAAATCAATAATATTAAACACTATATTTGTAAAAAACACGTTTCAGAAATTATTCAATTATTCCAAGAAATGATATTCATGCAACGACTCAAATTTTTTGTTTTTTTTCAAGTAATTTTTTTACCGTTTCAACTGCAAGCACAAGTTGGTGGTAAAAACACATTTGAATTTTTAAATCTTCCAAGTTCAGCAAGAGTAGCTTCTCTCGGTGGGAACAACCTATCTATCTGGGATAATGATTTGAGTATGGCGTACTATAACCCATCATTGCTGAATAGTTCTATGAATAATAACATTGCCATGAATTATTGTTTATTTATGGCTGGTATTAATTACGGCTATTTGTCGTATGCTCGTGAAATTCCATCGTATGGAACATTTGCAGTAGGTATGCATTATATTAATTATGGTCATTTTACTGAAACGGACGAGACTGGTTTGGTTACAGGGAAATTTAGTGCCGGAGAATATAATCTGAATCTTATTTGGGCAAAACCTGTTTTAGATACCATGTTTACCGTGGGGGCAAACCTGAAAACTGTGTATTCTGACTTTAATCAGTATTATTCTGTTGCTATGCTGATTGATGCAGGTATTACCTATCATAATAAAAAAATATTACTCGATGCTGCTCTGGTATTAAAAAATATTGGAGTGCAATTTAAACCATATACGCCTGGCAATAACGAACCAGTTCCCTTTGATGTGCAGGTGGGAGTTACAAAAAAGCTACAGCATGCTCCATTTCGTATATCCATGGTTTTCCACGATGCGCTCACACCAAATATGACTTACGTGATAAACCCCACCGATACGAGTTCGACTGTTAAAAAAATGGGTTTTTTGGTTGTTTCCGATAAAATTTTAAGACATTTTATTCTTGGCGTTGAATTTATTCCAACAAAGAATTTTTTTGTAAATGTCGGTTACAATCATCAACGCAGGCAAGAATTACAAATTGAAACGCGTCCATATCTTACCGGATTTTCATGGGGTTTTGGATTTAAAATCAATAAATTCAGGTTTAGTTATGGTCGTGCACGTTACCATTTGGCAAGTGCTTCAAACAATTTTTCTGTAAGTGTTAACCTAGGCGATTTCTACAGAAAAGTAACTATTGAAGAAATGAATTTGAAAAATTAATGAGACTGCTGATTCTATATTTGGGATTATCTCTTTTTGTTGTTTTTACTGCATTCGGACAACGAGAATTAGACAGCATGAAAACACTACTAAAATCACCTATAGATACTGTAAAAATAGATGCGCTCTTTGGTATTTATGAATATTACTCAATGTCGCATCCACAAATTGCATTGAAATATGCCGATCAGGCACTTGCAATTTCCAGAAAAATAGGTAACAAGTTCAAACAAGCAACTGCACTTTTAAACATTGGTATAATTCATGTTGATTTGGGAAATTATAAGCTTGCAAAAAGCAATTTTGAAGATGCAGTTCTGATAGCAAAAGAATTGAAAAACTTAAACCTTTTAGCAAGAGCCTATGGAAATACAGGTGCTGCATATTTAGGGCTGGAAGATTATGAAAAAGCCCTTGAAAATTATAATACGACATTGCATATTTTTGAAAAAACAAATGATAAAAATGGTCTTGCCAATGTCTATGGAAATCTGGGAAACCTCTATTTCACAATGAGCTGGGATTCTATAAATACAGATCTTGATAAGTCATTTCATAATTTTCAGAAATCAAGAGATCTTTTTTCACAGTTAAAAAACGACATGGGTGTTGCAATAGCTCATATGAATATGGGTGTTGTTTTGATAAATAAAAAACAATATGAAAAAGCACTTGAATTGCTTATGATGGCAAAACCGGTTTTTGAAAAAAATAATAGCATCTTGTATGAGGCTCAATGTATATCAAGTATTGGGAATTGCTACAGCGGCATAAAAGAATATGAAAAAGCAATGTATTACCACAAGGTGGCTTTGGATAAGTTCAAATCTATAGATGCGCAAGATGGACTGGCAATTTTATATTTTGATATTGCAAAAGTTTTTTTGGCACAAAAAAAATATCAAATTACAATATCATACCTCGAAAAATCTTTGGCTTTGGCAAAAGATCTTGAACTTTCAAATATTGTTTCTGATTGCCTTGGGATGCTTTGTGTTGCATATGATTCTTTAAACGATTACAAACAAGCATTTTTTTACAAAAGCGAACAACTAAAATATATTCAAATTATTGAAAATGTTGCAAAAACTACCCGCACTGAAAAATTTTTAGCAGAATTTGAGACAAAACAAAAAGAATTGCTTATCGAAAAAAAGGAAACAGAAATACGCAAACAGCAACTTTACATGATTTTTTTGATAACTGCTATCGGTCTTGTTTTTATCATACTTGTGATTTTAATAAATCGCTATAAAATAAAACAAAAAGCAAATAAATCTCTTGAAATAAAAAATACGCAAATTCTTCAGCAGAACCAAGAAATTTTATTTCAACGCGATAAAATAGAAATACAAAATAATGAAATCATAAAAAAGCATGAGGAGGTGTTGTTGCAAAAAAAAGATATCACAGATAGTATTATTTATGCGAAACGTATTCAAACAGCCTTGTTGCCAACTAATGAGAAAACCATGTATGTGTTGCAGGATGGATTCTGCTTTTTTAAGCCTAGAGATATTGTAAGTGGCGACTTTTATTGGGTCGAACAAATTGATGATTATTCAATAATTATTGCAGCAGATTGCACGGGACATGGTGTGCCTGGAGCTTTTATGAGCATCATTGGTATGAATTTTCTCGACGAAATCATTGTTGGTAAAAAACAAATGAATGCTGCTGAAATTTTGAATATGCTTCGAAAAATGATTGTTGATGCATTAAGCCAGTCTGCCAATTTATCTGAAACTAAAGATGGAATGGATATTGCTCTTTGTGTACTTAACAGAAAAACACTCAATATGCAATTTGCCGGGGCTTATAATCCGGTTTATATAATAAAACAATTTGATAATTTGGAAATGAACCAATTTGAAAATGGAACGGCATCTTCAAATCTTCAAATTGATACATTTTCAAATCAGTTAATAGAACCGGTTAGTGAGCATGAGGTTACTGAGCAGAGTCGAAACGTCGAACTGGTCGAACTAAAAGGAGATAAAATGCCAATTGGCTATTCCGACAAAATGCACCTGCCGTTTACTTTAAATGAAATAAAACTCAACAAAGGCGATATCGTATATCTATTTTCCGATGGATATGTTGATCAATTTGGTGGTTCAGATATTACAACCGGAGGGAAAAAATTTAGAGCAAAACAACTAAAACAACTGCTATTAATGAATTGCCAACAATCAATGGATAATCAAAAAGTAATTCTTGAAAAATCCATTGAAACATGGCGTGGATCGCTTGATCAAATTGACGATTTACTCGTTTTAGGATTTAGAGTTTGATTGAATTAATCCTGTTTTTCTACTGTTACGTTATACACTACATTCCTTTCTTTTAGGTATTCTATAACGCTTCTAAAACAGTTTTCGTTTTTCCCAACAAGTTCCGGTGGAAACACACCTTTTTCTGTAAATAATTTGTTCAAAATAAGTTCTGCTCCAGCCGTACCTGTAAACCCCGTTGTTCTTGCCATTGACGATAATTTCTCTTTTGGATCATATTCATCATATAAATCGTAAATAACTTTTGTTGCAACACCATTTTCTTTACCTGTAAGCATAACACGCATTACTGTAAATTCAGGGTCTTCGGGTTGTAGTTTCCATTTTTTAAAAAGTAAATTTGTAGTAAATTCGAATGGTATAATATTTTGTTCTTTAAATTGTATGGGTTCTTTATTGAAAAAACCTGTTTCCATAAATGCCTTAATAAGCTTAATATGACCCGGATATCGTAAGGTTTTTTCTTTCATGTTTGGAATATTGTTTAGCGTGTAAATCAACGATCGTAAACCATCAGTATTAAAAGCTTCTAATGTTCCAATGTGGTCAAAATTCAGCAATTCCGAATCGCTCATTGCCGGCTTACTAATCATTTGCTTGTTTTCAACATACCGTGCAGGCCTTGTATATTCTTCAATAACATCAATCGGAGAAAATGGTGCCTTATATTCAAATGGGAATGTACGTACTTTTGGTAGTCCGCCTACCATATATTCAAAATGACTGATCTCCATTTTTTCATTGTAATATCCGGCTATTAAATTTGGTATTCCTGGTGCAACTCCCATATCTGTGATGCCTGTAACACCAAACTTTTTAGCAATCGAATGCAGGGGTCTGATATCTTCGGGAAGGAAGGAAATATCAACAAAATTTTTACCACATTCTATTATGGTTTTTATTGTTTGAAAACCCAAAAATCCTGGCACTGCTGAAACAACAAGATCGAAATTTTTTACCAAGGTAGCTAGCTGATTTGAGTCTGAAAGATCTGCTGCTATTGTTTTAATATTCATGTATGATGAAAGGCTATTTAATACATTTTTATTCACATCGGTAGATGTTACATCATGTTTTTTACTAAGGTCTATAGCCATTGTGCGACCAACCATTCCTGCGCCTAAAACAATTATTTTTGCCATATATTTTTATATTTTTTATTGTTAAAAACTAAATAATTAATACTGATTTGTGTGTGAAAATACGATACAACTCACATGCTATAGTCAAGAGAACATGTTTTTGCTATTACGTAAATTTTATTTGAAACAGAAACGATTACAATTAGTGTTCGTTTATAAAGTCAGTGTCTGATTCAGAATGTTCGAGTTCGAGGCTT
>JAVHQG010000299.1:0-10619 GCA_036171035.1 Bacteroidales bacterium | reverse complement strand
TAAGACAATAAGTCTGTGTAGATAATTACATAAATAACAAATATTTCCTAAATAGAAATTACAATGTTCCATTATATGGATATTGAGTTCATCGTCAATAATAAACTCACGAAATTACACTTTTCGGTTATACACACAAATATTTTAACAGATTTATATTTATACGCTCAAGAAGTATTGAATTACAGTATGGAACATAATGATGAATTTTAATTATTCCATTGCAACTAATGTGATTACAAAACATAGCAAACAATAGGAGGAGAGGGATAATGAGCGAAAATTGGTTTTTATTTTTTTTGAAACTGAAAGGGGAAATAGTCAATTAGTTCACCGGAATAATAAAAATCAAAAGCAATTGTTCCGAAAGTGTACATCACTTTATTAAGCCATATTCTAGAGCCGCCTGCCTGTGGATTTTCTTTTGGAACAGACACTTCAAATCCTAAATTGTAGAGTGTAGCAAGAATTTCAGGGCGCTGCGAAATATCATATCCTGCCTTTCCCCATTGTGTCTGAATTTGCTTGAGTATGAGAGCAGCATATAAATATGAATAAAAATGATCTCTATAGTTTGTTAGTCTATTATATCTTTCTGTTGAGGGATCGGCGTTTTTATATGAAATAATGTTTTCAAATTTTGTTCCTAGATAAAATGGAGAATTTTTATCTTTCAAGAATTTCTCAACTTTAATTGCAGTCTCTTCTTTAATGCCGGTTACGCCTAATGAAAATTTTGTTTCAACAGTGAGAACTTTTAGTGGAGAAACAATTGCTTTAAAATTTTCGCGTTGCGAGTTGTAAAGTCTTATTTGTTCACCAACCAACATCGACGTAATTAGCCGTGGTTCTACGCCTGTAATATTGCCTACACTGTCAATTAGTTTTTTGTCTTTTATGCAAGCAATTTTAAACATTTCCCATTCGGGCAGATTCATCCATGGAATAATATTTTTACGTGAATATTTAACATCTTTATCATTAATAAGTACGTCAGCATCTTTGATTTTTTCGCAGTATGATTGGTTATCTTTCATTTGAATGTTCAAGGCATCCAGCATCTTGTTTATTATGGCAGGATTTTTACATTGTTCATATGTTTTTAGTAGCAGTTGTGCGTTCTGTGGGCTGAATTCGTTTAAGATGCTTATTTTATAAAATATCTTCGCATTATGTTGATTGGTTTTAAATACGGAATCAATACCGGAAAGATTATTTGTCGGCATGGCATAATTTTTTTCTGCTATTTCTTTAAAAAATCGATCATTGCGGTCAACTGCGCCAGGGTCATTTGTGAGGTGCAGTTTGATGGCAAAAAATGCACTGGTGAGAACAAATCCGATTATGCTAAACAGATATAAGCAAATTTTAAAAAAAATGCGAAATCTTTTCTTAATGAGAATATTCATTTTATCTGAAATAAAAAACGCGCAAATTTAGAAAAATGGTGCATTGAAAACAAGAATATTTAAAATATTTGAATAAATATTTTAGTTTGTTGCTTTTGTAGGTTTTTAAAGAGATGAACTTCTTTTTTTTACGCCGATAATGTTAGGTAATTTTCTAAATTGGTCATTTTTGTCGTGGGCATATCCGGGATATACCCAACTTCCAAATTTTTGAATTGATGAATCTTTTGTAGCAACAAAAAGCGAAGATTCCGGACCACCTTCAAGGTACATGGCGCGTTGAATATTGAGGGGCATTTGGAGCATCATTCGAGCAAATATATTAAGAGAGTAGGGAATACGAGTGAGTAGAACCAACACATTTTTCTGTGCATCAGTAGCCATTACAATCATACTGCAAGAAAGTTTTTTCTTTGTCCTCCATGGGCTTACATTCCTGTTGCCATCAATCATTCTGATGGATTGAAGAAAAGAATTATATTGTGATTCAATTGTTTCCCATTTCTCTTTTTCAAGATCGAAAATATCAAAATCAGGAACGGCTCCTGTTTTCCTGTTAAATGCAGCAATAGCCTTATACACACTACGAAATTCACCATTATTGAAATGATCGAAATTTCGTAAATATCCCATCCCGATTGTACTTTTTTTTAGGCTATACATTCCGGCATTAAAACCGGCAACGCATCCTTTTAGTTTACACCATTCATCGACAGTTCGGAATGTTGTATCATTTTCTGTAGAACAAACTAACTCGAATTGATATTGGTCAGGGTTGATTTTTAATACATATATATTTTTATCGGCTACCTTTGCATTGCTTTGCACCGGAATCACACCATAGCTTAATCCGTTGTCAATATTGTTCCATGTGATTTTATAAGTTTGTTTTTTTGTAGGTGCACCTTCATCGGAAAAATGCCATAGCTCTGTTAGTGTAAGTATGAGCGAAAATATTAAAGTATAATGAAAAATCATATGTTGTTTTTATGCGAAAATACTAATTTATGACATACCTTGGAATAAAAGTTTTTAACAATGAATAAATACAGGTTTTATAATTTAGATAAATTCTATTAGTTTTGCCAAAACAAAATATGATGTACAAATCACTTCTTCGCCCTTTTCTTTTTTCTTTTGAACCGGAAACTGCACATAAAATCACTTTCTGTTTATTGAAAATTTTTAAGTTTTTCCCTTTTTTTGCGTTGTTAAGTCGATATCGATATATCAATGACAATACACTACTTACAAGGGAGTTATTCGGATTAAAATTTAAAAATTCGGTTGGACTTGCTGCCGGTCTCGATAAAAATGCTGAGGCATATAACGAGTTAGCAGATTCAGGTTTTGGATTTATTGAAATTGGTACAGTTACACCGAAAGCTCAATCAGGAAATCCTCAACCAAGACTATTTAGAATTATTAACGACAAAGCCATTATAAATCGAATGGGTTTTAATAATCGTGGTGCCGATCATGCTGTGGAAAATCTTAAAAAAAATAAACATAAAATTATAATAGGTGGCAACATAGGTAAAAATACAACAACCTCTAACGAAGATGCAATCAATGATTACGTATATTGTTTCAATACATTATTTGATTATGTCGATTATTTTGTGGTAAATGTGAGTTGTCCAAATATAAAGGATCTGCATAAACTACAGGATAAAAATTCATTGATAGCCATTCTCGAAAAGTTAAAAACAATAAATAAATCAAAACCTGCACAAAAACCAATTCTATTAAAAATATCTCCTGATTTGAATGAAGAACAACTTAATGAAATTGCTGAAGTAGCCATTGAGACTGCAATAGACGGTATTGTTGCAACCAACACTACCACCACTCGTAATGGGTTAAGTTTATCGCAAAATGAAATAGATAAAATTGCTAATGGCGGACTCAGTGGAAAACCGCTTACCGAAAAATCAACAGGAGTAATCAGATTTCTTATTTCAAAATTAGGGAAAGATTATCCGATAATTGCATCAGGTGGAATTATGAGTGCAGACGATGCTATTGAAAAATTTAAAGCTGGTGCAAAACTGGTTCAGATTTATACGGGATTTATTTATGAAGGACCAGAGTTGATAAAGGATATAAATAAGGCATTGCTGGAAATGCAAATTACAAATTGATTTCTGATTTTATTATTTGCACATTTCGACTACGCTAAATGTTCGATTTATTTCTTGATTAAAATGTATAAAAACAGAATAATTCTTACTCGTTTTTTCTATTTACTGATTGCCTTGCTTACTTCAATCGAAGCATTTGCACAATCATATTTTCAACAAGAAGTAAACTATAAAATACATGTTACACTCAATGATAAAATTCATGAATTATTTGCAGAAGAAACAATAGAATATATCAACAACTCGCCCGACACACTCAAATTTATTTATTTCCATTTATGGCCAAACGCATATAAAAATCATCAAACAGCATTTGCAAAACAGTGCATGGAAAGTGGAGATATGAAATTTCAATATGCAACAAAAGATATGCTTGGATATATTGATGAACTCGATTTTAAAATCAACAATGAAAAAGTAAAATGGGCACTTGATGAGAAAAATATAGATGTCTGTAAAATAATCTTAAATAGACCATTATTGCCAAAAGAGAAAATCAACATATCTACTCCTTTTCATGTTAAAATTCCTTCAAATTTTTCAAGAATGGGGCATGAAGGCAATTCTTATCAACTCACACAATGGTATCCAAAGCCTACTGTTTACGACAAAGATGGCTGGCATCCTATGCCATATCTTGATCAAGGCGAATTTTATTCTGAATTTGGCAACTTTGATGTTTCAATAACTTTGCCTAGAAATTATATTGTTGCAGCCACAGGAAATTTGCAAAATGAAGATGAACGAAACTGGTTAAAGAAATGTGCTGATGAGACTGCAAAAATTCAGAATTTTAAAAATATTAAATCAATAAAAATAAGTTCAGATACCATTCAAAAAACACTGCATTTCACGCAAGATAGTGTGCATGATTTTGCATGGTTTGCAGATAAAAATTTTCTGGTATTAAATGGGAAAGTAAAAATGCCAACTTCGCAAAACATTGTTGAAACCTGGGCTTTTTTTGAACCTGCATCAGGTGAATTGTGGAAACACGCAACAGATTATATTCGTGATGCACTCGTATATTATTCTCAATGGATAGGCGAATATCCATATAAAAACTGCTCTGCCGTATTAACTCCGCTTGGCACAGGTGGAGGCATGGAATACCCTACAATTACTGCAATTGACTATTGCCATGATACAACATCGCTCGAACAAGTTATCATGCACGAAGTCGGGCACAACTGGTTTTATGGCATTCTAGGTTCCGATGAAAGAGACCACCCGTGGATGGATGAAGGTATCAATTCATTCTATGAAATGCGTTACACTTATACAAAATATCCTCATAAAAACTTACTCAATGAACTTTCATTAAACACTAATTCTTCAGTTTTAAAAAGTTTATCAAAATATCCACCATATTATCTCAATTATCTCTTGTATCTATATATGGCTCGTCAACATCAAGATCAACACAGTAACCTAACTTCTACTGAATATACTCAAATGAATTACGGAATTATTGTGTATTATAAAACTGCTTATTTGTTCAATTATTTGCTGAATTATCTTGATGTTGATGAGTTTGATAAAATCATGAAAATATATTTTGAAAAATGGAAATTTAAGCATCCCCAAGCCGATGATTTAAAACAAATATTTACAGAAAATTGTAAGGCAGATTTGAATTGGTTTTTTGATGATTTAATTAAGACTACCAAGAAAATTGATTACAAAATTTTATCCATAAAAAAGGGCTTTGATCCATTAAGTTTTACGGGTGATTGCTGGGATTTAACGATTTGTAACAAAGGGGATATTGTTGCACCATTTCCGATTTCATCTGTTTTGAACGACAGCATTATTTCAACAAAATGGATGGACGGATTTTCAGGAACAAAAACAATTAAAGTGCATTTTATTGACTTCGATAAACTTGTGATTGATGCCAATTTTTTCATGCCTGATTTTCAAAGAAAAAATAATACAATAAAGAAGAAAGGAGTATTCAAAAAAGTTGAACCAATACATTTTAAATTTCTTGTAGGCATTGAAAATGCTGATAAAACAGAATTTTATTATTTGCCTGTTGCCGGCTGGAATAATTATAATAAAACCATGCTTGGTGTTCTTTTATATAACAATTTATTGCCCGCACGTAATTTTGAATATCAACTAATGCCAATGTATAGTTATGTGAAAAACGATTTCGCCGGAACGGGTAAATTAAATTATACTATGTATCCTAAATCGGGAGTTTTTCATAATATAAATATTAGTTTATCTGCTATGCAATATGCTTGGGAACACGATTCAGGCAATAATTTTCAGCGATACAAAGGTGAAGCAGATTTCAAAATCAGAGCTAATATTAAAAGCCCTATTGAAATACATTTTATTTGTAATTCAATTGCTGCAACAGATATTTTTTATAAAGAAAATGATATTGATTTTTATGAAAATTTTATCTTTACATATAACCGTAAAAAAGTTACAGATCAAATAGGTTTAAATTTTGCAACACAGGTTGGCAAAGACTTTACCAAATGTTCTATTAATGCTGATTATAAATTTTTGTTTACAAAAAATAAAGCAATTTCATTTCATTTATTTGCAGGAAAATTTATTTATAATAATACGTATAAAGCAAACCTGAATTTCAGATTAAGTGGCACATCAGGGCTCGACGATTATACTTACAGTGATGTGTTTTTGGGAAGAACAGAATCAATTCAAAGCGATACCAATAATGTTTTTGCACATCAATTTGTAAAAAATGACGGTGCATTTGTTGTTTGGTCGCCATTTCAAAGTAAGGACTGGCTGGTTTCACTTAATATGACTACTGCTCTTCCAATTCCCTTACCCATAAAATTTTATGCAGGTATTGCAACTTTTCCAAAAATAAATATGTTCGATTTGCAACATTTTTACACATGGGAAACGGGTATAGAACTGCGCATTATTCCAGATATTTTTTCAATATTTTTGCCTTTATTTTATGCAGATGACATAAAACAAACTAATGATATGTACACAAGCCGATATGTACAAAAAATCAGGTTCACACTGAATTTAAACAAGCTTAATATTTTTGAAATCAAAAAAAATCGTACAGATTTGTCGTTTGTTATGTAATCAGAAAAATTGTTATAAGAACAACAATACCAACAATTGCGCAACAATAATTCGCATAAACATGACCAATGGATAAACCGTTGCATACGTTACAGCAGGAGCATCCGATTGTGTGATGGAGTTAGCAAATGCTAATGCTGGCGGATCGGTCATGCTGCCAGAAAGTAAACCACATATCTCAAAATAATTTTTCTTAAGAAAGACTCTTCCTATCACACCTATGATTAATAATGGAATTAACGTAATCAGTACTCCATAAAACATCCAAATAAATCCATCACCGGATACCAAAATGGGAATAAACTTCTCTCCTGATTTTATACCTATACTAGCCAAAAACAGTACAATACCAATTTCTCGCATAATTAGGTTTGAGCTGGGTGTTGTATATGTTGACAAATGAATGCGGTATCCAAATTTACTAATTAGAATTGCAACAATTAATGGACCACCGGCTAATCCAAGCTTTACAGGCGTTGGAATGCCGCTTATTGCAAAAGGTATGCTGCCCAAAATAACACCAAGCAAAATTCCAATAAATATGGGGATTAAATTAGGCTCATCCAGTCTTTTTATTGAGTCTCCTAGAAAAGTAGTTACGCTTTCAATAGATTTTTCATCGCCCACAGCAACAACCTTATCGCCTTCCTGCAAGTGAAAATTGGGTGATGCAATAAGATTTATTCCTGCTCTGTATATACGGGTAACACTCACTCCATATTTTAATTTTAAATTTAGAGAATTAAGCGATTTTCCCGAAATTTTATGATTAGTTACTAATATGTTTTTTGAAATTAATTTTCCGGGAACAGCTTCCAAATCAAACTTACTTATCTCACCAAAAAGTTTTACTAAAATAAAAACATCTTTTTTACTGGCCACAAGCAGAATTGTATCACCTTTTTGGAGTAATGTGTCGCTTGTTGTTGCTGTAACTTGCCCATCGTGCATAATCCTTGTTATGATCGCTTCGTCAACAAAATGATGTTGAAATTCAGAAATATTACAACCAAAAACAGCAGTATTGGTAATGGTTATATTAACTTTTTCAGGAACAGTCTCATTCTGGATAAGTTTTTTATCAAAATTTTCTTGTTCTGTTTTTATTGATATTTTATATACCTTTTTAATTAGCAGTAAACTGAAAATAATTCCGAGAACACCAAATGGATAAGCAACGGCATACCCTAATCCTATTTCTGAATTATTCGTAGATTCAGTTGCTTGCTTAAGCGCTTGTTGGGCAGCACCAAGACCCGGTGTATTCGTTACTGCACCTGACATGATGCCAACCATCATCGACATAGACGTGCCTGTAATAAAATGAATGACAACTGTTGTAATTGCACCTAAAAATACAATCCCTAATGCCAACAAATTTAATGTGAGACCTCCTTTTAGAAAAGATGAAAAAAAGCTTGGTCCTACTTGTAGTCCAATAAAAAATACGAAAATAATTAAACCAAAATCACGTAAAAAATCAACTACATTTGGGTTCAGATGAAATCCTAAATGCCCTGCTGCGATGCCTGAAAATAAAACAAAAGTGATTCCCAATGAAATTCTGAAAATTTTAATCTTGCCTAATGCAACGCCAATAGCAATAATCAAGCTATAAACTAAAACTGTCTGACCAACAGATTCGCTCCAAAGTAAATTTTTAAACCATTCCATACAAAGCTCATTAATAGTTGGCAAATTAAATGAATCTTTATATGATAAATTCCCAAAATATAAAAAAAATAATGAATAACATCATGCCATTATAAATTTGCACTGTAAAGGGTGCAGGCTTAAAACAGTTTAACTCTGAAATATAGAAATTGATCTGGCATTCGCTTCTGTCCGATTTTAATTTACTTAATTAGTGTTCGTCCATAAAGTCAGTGTCTGATAAGAAAATGTCAAGAATGAGGCTTTCGTAGTTTTGAAAGTCAGGAGTTTACTTTTGTAAATGACTGTTTTCAAAACCCGGCATACTGCTAGTAACAGTATGAGCGAGCTTGTGGGTTGTTTAACGAAAAAATCGGACATTATGGACAGACACTAATTACTCTATACTAAAAAAATCATTACGTTTGTAGAAACTTAAAAATTACATTGCGAAAATGCCTGTAAAATTAATTTTTCCGCCATTTGCCGAACATGCAATAAATGGTCCATACCTTGCTCCGGCTTTACTTGCGAAAAAATTAAATGAAAATAAAATTGAAACTTTTGTTCTTGATTTTAATATTTGTTTTATCAGAAAAATACTACAACAACAGAATATTGAGTCATTATTAAAAGAGCTAAATATTGTAAAAAACGATACAGAAAAATCACTTCATATTGCGGTACTGGAAAATTATATTGCTATTGGAATGGAGAATTTTGAAAAATATTTTTCACCAAATTTATTGACTATTTTACAAATCTTAAAAAAACATTTTTTTATTGAATCTGATAATTTTTTAGATTCTCAAATACCTATAAATACAACCATACGCCAGATTTACGATGATTTAATATATGAATCTAAAATTAGTGCTGATGACACAATCGGATTTTCTGTAGCATTTGGCGATCAACTCCCTGATGCAATCTATATTGCACATCAAATCAAAAAATATTTTTCTGGTGTAAAACTAATAATTGGTGGTGCCCAGATTACGTTGTTAAATAATGAACAACTTGAAAGATTGCGAATGACAAATTTGTTCGACGTAATCTTCGTTGGTGACGCTTTGGCTGATATTATATCTTTAGTACAACAACAAAAATCTATTACTATCGAAAGTCAAATTATTCGCAATCATAAGCAATCGAAATTTTTTTTAGATTTTAGTTTTCCTTCATTTTCAAATCTTGATTTATATTACAGACGACTTATATTGCCTGTTTTTACTTCATTTGGCTGTTATTGGGGAAAGTGTAATTTTTGTGATTATACCAGACTTTCAGGTACGTTTTTAACTAAATTTCAAGTAAGAGACGCACAAACTGTATTTGATGAAATAAAACAATTGAGAAGTAAGTTCCCTGATGCTGACTTTTTTCTTGTATCCGATGCCGTACCACCTGTCTGGTATATGAATTTGGCTACATTAGCCATTGAACAGAACATTAAATTGCACACAATATCTTATTTGTTGCATTCTGAAATTTACAATAAAGATTATTTTGAAATGCTTGATAAGGCTGGGATAAGAGCAATAACGTTTGGCACAGAATCACTCGACGATAACATACTAAAACGTATTGGGAAAAGTTTTTCTTCAGTATTGGCAATGCAAAATATCATTGATGCTTCAGGGTTTCATTTCAAATTGATAATAAATATTATTCCCGATATCCCCGGTACAGACTTGGATTCTATTAAAAAAGTATTAATAAATTTAAAATCTACCGGCAACAAAATTGATGTATTAAATATTCAAGAATTTGCATTAACTGAAGGCACTGCAATGGCTAATAATCCAGAGATGTATGGCATAAAAAAAATACAGAATAAAAATCATAAAACAAATCATGGATTTCATTCTATCCCTTTCATGGAATTAAAAGAAATAAATTATCATGAGAAGAAAAATATAGTTGCAGAATTTCATCAGTTAGCATCAAAAATAAAGTTATTAAAACGGATATCGAAAATATTCGCAATTCCAATTTCAGATAAAACAATAATCTATGTAGATCCCTCAGCAATACTTGATAAAACCAACGATGTGATATGTATTGTTTCATTAAACATTAAAACAAAAATTGCACAATTTGAATCTCCTTTTTATTCAGAATTGTTATCTATAAAAAGTAGAAAAATACAAGTAAATGATATTGAAATTTTGTTTGAAAAATATTTTACAAATTCAAAAAAAACATTTGCAAGTTTCTATGCCGGATTAGTGCATTCAGGGATATTTGTAAAAGTTGAAAATACTAAATAAATTGAGTCCACTCCGAAAAGTCCAAAAAATATTTTCCAGCGATTTTTTGCCCT
>JAVHQG010000298.1:0-2064 GCA_036171035.1 Bacteroidales bacterium | reverse complement strand
TTTTTATCATTATTGGAATTGTTTTCGCAATTGTTGTTGGAATATGGATATCATCTAACATTAACAGTATTATTAATTCAATTGTTGCACAGGTAAAAGAACTTGTAAATGCAGCCATAAATGGCAAACTCGATTCTCGTGCTGATACTAATCAAACAAACTTTGAGTTCCGGGAAATTACAGTCGGTATAAATCAAACCCTTGACGCGGTTATCCGTCCACTGAATGTGGCAGCAGAATACGTTGACCGAATTTCGAAAGGAGATATTCCTCCTAAAATCACAGAAGAATATAAAGGTGATTTCAATGAAATTAAAAATAATTTGAACCAATGTATTGACGCAATTAATAAGTTAGTAGCAGATGCCGATATGCTTGCAGTTGCTACTGTTGAAGGCAAGTTATACACAAGAGCCGATGCAAACAAACACCATGGCGATTTTAAAAAACTTATTTCGGGTGTAAATGAATCTATAGATAATATGGTAAACCTGATTGACAATATGCCTACTCCATGTATGATTATCAATAATGATTTTGAAATTTTATTTATGAATAAGGTTGGAGCCGGATTAAACAATACAACAGGTCAAAACCTTCATGCTTCAAAAACAAGGTGTTGGGATCATTTTAAAACCAGTGATTGTAAAACCGACAAATGCGCCTGCTCACAAGCTATTAGAAACGGCAGAGAAGCAACTAGCGAAGCAGATGCACATCCTGGAAAATACAATTTAGATATTTCATACACTGGTGTTCCAATGAAGAATAAAGAAGGAAAAATAATTGGTGCTTTTGAAGTTGTTACGGATCAAACTGCCATTAAACAGGCAATGAATAAGAATAATAAAATTGGATTGTATCAGGAAAATGAAGCATCGAAATTGAAATCTGCACTGACATTATTTGCAGTTGGAGATATGAATGTGAATCTAAACACTGAAAATGCTGATGAGGATACAAAAGATTCAGAAAAAATGTTTTTAGATATTTATCAGGCATTAAATCAAACAAAATCAGCATTGGCTGACATCACAGAAAAAGCAAAAATGATTGCCAATGGAGACCTTGCAGTTCAATTAAAACCACGCTCAGAAAACGATGAACTGATTCAGTCGTTAATGGAAATGGTAAAATCAGTAGCAAATGTTATAGGTCAAGTACAAGAAGCAGCCGATAATATTGCAAGTGCAAGCGAAGAAATGAGTGCCAATGCACAACAGGTATCACAGGGGGCAACAGAACAGGCATCAGCAGCCGAAGAAGTTTCATCATCTATGGAACAAATGAGTAGCAACATTCAGCAGAATACTGAAAACTCACAGCAAACAGAAAAAATATCAGTAACAGCTTCGGATGGGATTACCAAAGTAAACAATGCGTCTGCAGAAAGTTTAACTTCTATTCGCGAAATTGCTAACAAAATCACAATTATTGGAGACATTGCATTCCAAACAAATATTCTTGCACTCAATGCAGCCGTTGAAGCAGCCCGTGCAGGCGAGCATGGGCGAGGGTTTGCCGTAGTTGCCGCAGAAGTTCGTAAATTAGCTGAGCGCAGTAAAGTTGCCGCAGAAGAAATCAACGAACTTTCAAAGAAAAGCGTTACAGTTACTGAAGAGTCACAAAAACTGCTGATGGGAATTATGCCGGATATTGAAAAAACAGCCAAACTTGTTCAGGAAATTACCGCAGCAAGTATTGAGCAAAACTCGGGTGCAAACCAGATAAACAATGCCATCAATCAGTTGAATCAAGTAACACAGCAAAATGCAGCCGCAGCAGAAGAAATGGCAACCAGCACTGAAGAACTAAGCAGTCAAGCCGATCAGCTAAAAGAGATGGTTGGATTTTTTCAATTAGAAGAACAAAGATCAGGAGCTATTCGGAAAAATGTTATTGCACCAAAACAAAAACAATTGGTCAAAACAAATACTCCCCAGCACTCAAAAATAGCTCACTTGGATCTGCACAAAAAAACCGGAGGCGTAAATATTGTGATGCACAACCACGATGCTAAAGATTCTGAATATGAAAAATTTTAATTAGGGGAAATAAAATAAA
>JAVHQG010000297.1:0-2070 GCA_036171035.1 Bacteroidales bacterium | reverse complement strand
TTGTGGGTTGTTTAACGAAATTATTGGCGTTTTCTTGCTGACACTATATAAAATCCGAAAATCAGCCACTCTTTACGAATAACTGATTTCCAGATTGTGTAATGAATAATATTTATGTTGTGGTTGCTCTTTCTAGTCGTTTAATAATAGAGAAAATAAATAATGCAGACAAGCAGCAGCATATCACAAGCACGGTCCAATACATATACAGCGGAAGTTTATCCCAAAATACGCCTACAACGCCAACCAGATAATTTCCAATTGCAGTAGCTGCAAACCAGCCACCCATCATTAATCCTTTATATTGAGGAGGAGCAACTTTTGTTACAAATGAAATCCCCATAGGGCTTAAAAAAAGCTCGGCTAATGTAAGCACAAAGTAAGTACTAATTAACCAGTTAGGAGACACTAAATTTTGTGAACCACCTACAAGATCGGCAGGAGCTGTTTGCCCAATGGATGCAAAGATAAGAATCATAAAACCAATACCTGCAATGAGCATACCGTATCCAATTTTTCTGGGAGCTGAAGGTTCTTTGCCTTTGCTGTTGAGCCACGAGAAAAGACCGATAAACAATGGGGTAAGAATAATAATGAAAAATGGATTAAACTGCTGAAAAATTGAAGGTGTAGCTTGTCCCGACTCATTTGAACTTGTGTAAATATATATCAAGTATATTATTGCAGACACGGCTAATACTGCTCCAATGATACGATTTCTAATTTCTTTATTTTGGAAAATTGTGAGTAATCCGTAAAATGCAACAATGATAGGAATTAGTGTGCTCAATGAGAACATCATATAAAGTCCATGACCCACATTCAGGTTGGTATAATCTCGTGCAAAGAACGTCATGCCCAAACCATTTTGATGAAACGACATCCAGAAGAAGATTACCACCATGAAAACCAATAAAAGTGCGATCACTCTTTCTCTGGTTTGTTCTTTGGTTAGTGTAATAATCTGCGATGCTTTGGAAGCATCTTGTTTCTTCTGCTTTTCAGATAAATCGGCATGTTTGTATGTTCCTCTAAATCCTAAATAAATAAGAATTGAAATAACCAAACTGATACAAGCAACGCCAAATCCATATTTATAAGATTTACTTAATGAGTCGTTATATGCAGATGCAAAACTGCCGGCATCAACAAATTTTTCTTTCAATTGTATTTTCCCGGATTCAATCAGTTCATTTTCAATTTTTGTACGTTCTGAAGGATAAAGAATAGCTTCTTTTTTCTTCAATGTTGATATATATTTTGGAATATCTTTTGATTCTTTGTTTTCCTCTTTTGCTTTAGCCATTGCATATGTGTTAAATTCAATAGAATCTTTCACAGTTGAATGACTGTATTTGAAAGCTAATTCAGGAATTTTTGCTTCATATTTTAGATTGTCTTTATTAAGAACGTAATTGGTAATGTTATCTGCTGCATTGGGAGCAAAGAAAGCACCAATATTGATAAACATATAGAATAAACTGAACGCCACATCACGTTTTGCAGCAAATTTGGCATCATCAAAAAGATTTCCGGCAAGTGTTTGTAGGTTACCTTTGAAAAATCCGGTACCAACAGCAATCAGAGCAAGAGCACCAATCATCATCCAGTAACCAGACTCATTATCAATAACAGGGACGGCTAAAAGAGCATACCCGAAAAACATAATAATAATACCTATAAGAACAGTTTTGCCATACCCAAAAACCTTATCGGCAAGGAGTCCTCCAAACAAGGGTGTAAAATAAACAGCAGCGAGAAAAGTCCCATAGATAAGGCTTGTTTTAGAAGGAGAAAATCCGAATTTTGCTTGCAAATACAATACAAAAATTGATAACATAGTGTAATACCCGAATCGCTCGCCCATATTGGCAAGAGCAAGAACAAATAACGCTTTTGGCTGACCTTTAAACATAATAAATGAATTTAGATGATTAAATTTACTGTCTCCGCAAACCTACATAATTTTTTAAAATATCTATACTGAATAAATAAAAAGCTGTGTTATGATTTTCATAAATAACTAACATTTCTCACTTGCAATAGTATCGTAAACACTGACCCGAAGGG
>JAVHQG010000296.1:0-2087 GCA_036171035.1 Bacteroidales bacterium | reverse complement strand
GAGAAATGTTAGTTATTTAATTTCATTAACATCTAATTTTTGAGCCAAATCCTCGCCCCAGTGGCTTTCGATATAATCGAGCAAATCAAAAATTTCCTCTATATTCAAGGAAGTAACCAATTTCATACGGGTTTCTTTAAAATTTGGCAGACCTTTAAAATAGAGTGCAAAATGTCTGCGCATCTCAAAAATCCCTCTATCACCCTCTTTCATGTCAATTGATCTATTAAACTGAATTTTAGCGAGTTCAACTAATTCAGCGACTGTAAGAGGAGGTAGTTTCTCCCCAGTATCAAGGTAGTGTCTGATTTCTTTAAAAATCCATGGACGCCCAATGCTACCTCTGCCAATCATAACAGCATCAACGCCAAATTTGTTAAACATCTGCTCAGCAACTTCAGGAGATTTCACGTCACCATTCCCAATAATTGGAACATTTATTCGAGGATTATTTTTAACCTCGCCAATCAGTGTCCAATCGGCATCTCCTGTATATAACTGGCATCGAGTTCTCCCGTGAATGGTTATTGCTTGAACTCCAACATCATTAAGACGTTCAGCAATTTCAACAATATTTTTTGATTGCTCATCCCAGCCCAAGCGGGTTTTTACAGTAACAGGTATTTTTACTGCTTTTACAATAGCTGCCACCATTTCAACCATTTTTGGCACATCTTTCATCATCCCTGAGCCGGCACCGCGATTGACAACTTTTTTTACAGGACATCCAAAATTAATATCGATTATATCCGGGTTTGCTTCTTCAACACGAATAGCAGCCTCGACCATGGCGTCAATCAGGTGACCATAAATTTGAATACCAATGGGTCGCTCAAATTCAAAAATTTCTAACTTTTTTAATGTTTTTTTCACATCTCTGATGAGTCCATCTGATGAAACAAACTCTGTAAACATCAGATCAGCACCCGCCTGCTTACACATATAACGAAAAGATGGATCTGTAACATCCTCCATAGGAGCAAGGAAAAGTGGTCTGTTGCGAAATTCTATTTGTCCGATTGAAAACATTGATTATATAAAAAAGATGGTAAAAATAGAACTTTTTGTTTGTGATGAACTTAAATTTTCACTGATATTGAAGCGAAAAGGTATATCTTTGCCTAAAATTTCAGAAATGTCACATAAATCAGGATTTGTTAATATTATCGGAAACCCGAATGTGGGTAAATCAACTTTGATGAATGTGCTGGTAGGTGATAAATTATCCGTAATCACGCCTAAAGCACAGACTACGCGCCATAGAATTTTGGGACTCGTAAACGGCGATGATTTTCAAATTGTATTTTCTGACACACCCGGAATACTAAATCCAAGATACAAACTACAGGAATCTATGATGAAGTTTGTGGGTACAGCACTGATTGATGCTGACATAATCCTCTTTGTAACAGATATATGCGGAAAACCTGAAATAGAAGAAAAAGTGCTTGCCATTTTACAAAAAACAAAAATTCCACTTTTGCTTTTACTCAACAAAACTGATCTTGCTAAACCTGAGGAGATATTAGCGAAACGAGAAGACTGGTCAGCATTGCTACCTTCAACAGAAATAATAGAAATATCGGCATTAAAAAAAATCAATACAGAAATTCTATTAAATAAGATATTAACCCTTTTACCGGAAGGTGAAGCATATTACCCAAAAGATGAGCTAACGGATAAATCGGAACGTTTTTTTGTATCAGAAATCATCCGTGAAAAAATATTACTTAATTACCATCAAGAAGTACCCTATTCAGTTGAGATTGTTGTAGAGGAATTTAAAGAAGATTCAAAAATTATCAGGATTAGGGCGAACATATATGTAGCCAGAGATTCGCAAAAAGGAATTATTATTGGGAACAAGGGCGACGCAATCAAGCGAGTTGGGATTCAGGCACGTAAAGATATTGAAACTTTTTTTGGGAAGCATGTATTCCTAGACTTGCAGGTGAAAGTGTCTAAAGACTGGCGCGACAGCGAACGGATGCTGAAATATTTTGGATATAATCAGGGATAGAAAGTAAAAAAGTTATAATGTTGAGTCCACTCCGAAAAGTCTTTTAACCCCTAAATCCCCTAAAGGG
>JAVHQG010000295.1:0-10806 GCA_036171035.1 Bacteroidales bacterium | reverse complement strand
GTTTTCAAAACCAGAGTAACGAAATTATTGGCGTTTTCTTGCTGACACTAATTAGGTTTATGTTTTCTAAAATGGGACTGCCCTTCCTCAGTCAGGATAAACTCCGCGCTGAATATTAATTATTTCAGATCCCCTAATGTTGTACTTCAATTGCGCTCAGTGAGCAAATGTTGATATAAAAATATTTTTTTACTAAAAAACTGATGCAACTTATAATATATTCTGAAAAAATCACACCACGGGTGGGATATGCTTTCAAATTATTTTTTGGAACCATTCTTGGTATTACCTATAAAATCACAGAAGACAAGGACGAATATAAAAATTCATTATTGCCAAAAATTAATTATTCAAAAAACCCTATTACTGAAGAAATTCTAATTGAGCCACATCCTTTACTTTTTAAAATCACTTTAGAGGAAATAAATCCGTTGATTTCTGATTTTTCCGGTACAAAAATTTTCTTCACAACTAGCAATAAGTCTGCATTACCATTTGATATTTTTGCCGCCGGTTTCTATTTAGTTACACGATATGAAGAATACAAAGCGGTATCACACGATAGCCACAATCGCTTCAAAGTTACAGATAGTCTTGCCTATAAAAATTACTTTTTAGAAGAGCCAATTGTAAATATTTGGGCATTATTATTAAAAGATATTCTTACAAAAAAATATTCTCAAATTATTTTTCCGGTTATAAAATATAAATTTTTACCTACAATAGATATTGATAATGCATGGGCCTTTTTAAACAAAAGTTTTTTACGAGGTGCGGCTGCATCTGCAAAGGCAATATTACGACTCGATTCTACAATTCTTGCAGACCGATTAAAAGTTGTTATAAAAAGAGAAAAAGACCCTTACGACACGTACGATTATATTAAAAAAAAACATCTTGATTATAAATTACAACCAGTATTGTTTTTTTTGTTAGGAAAATATAACCGATACGATAAAAATATCGCTCCTGACAATAAGAATCTGCATCAACTTATTCAACAAATGAATGCATTATACCCTATTGGGATACATCCATCCTATAACTCAAATACAAAAATAGATATATTAAAACAAGAGGTGCAAACATTAGCTGCAATAACTAAAAACGAAGTTACTAAAAGCCGACAGCATTTTTTAAAACTATCATTCCCGACAACATATAAAAACCTTGTTGCACTTGGTATTAAAGAAGACTACACGATGGGATATGCTCAACTTCCGGGATTTAGAGCAGGGATTTGTACACCATACCCATTCTTCGATTTAGTAGATAATACAGAGATTCCATTAATTATATTTCCGTTTCAGGTAATGGACACAACCTTCCGGGAATATCTTGACTATACACCAAAACAAGCCACAGAAGAAATTGAAGGAATTGTTAATGCCGTTAAAAAAGTAAATGGCACCTTTATTAGCATTTGGCACAATGAATCGCTTAGTGAAAAATGGAAATGGGAAGGATGGAGAATTGTTTACGAAAAATTACTTGAATTTGCCAGGTGATTATTAGTGTTTTCTTTCTATATTTCGCCATTGATAAACAATCCATAAATAAAATTTTGGCTAACCTTGATCTCACATATATTACACATCAGGATATCGATTGCAAAAAATGGGATGCCTGTATTAACAACGCATTCAATGGAATTGCATATGCATATTCATGGTATTTAAACATTATTTGCTCCGATTGGTGCGCACTTATTGAAGGCGATTATGAAATTGTGATGCCACTGACTGCCGGAAAAAAATATGGTATTAATTATTTATACCAGCCATATTTTACGCAACAATTAGGCGTTTTTTCATTAAAAAAATTAGATGCAACAATTGTTGAGGAATTTATTAAAAAAATCCCCAATATTTATAAATTCGTTGAAATTAATTTAAACACATTTAATAAAGTTTTAGATCAAACCCTAATTGGCAAAAAAAATGTAACTTATGAACTAGATTTAATAAGTACATACGAAAAAATATCGAAGGAATACGCTAATAATACAAAACGAAATATTAAAAAATCTCTTGATAACAAAATATATCTTGCCAAAGGATCACAGCCAGAGTTACTTATTTCTCTTTTTAGAAACGATAAGGGAACAGAGCTTAAAAAACTTAAAGATCCCGATTACGAGAGGCTTAAAAGACTAATGATTGTAGCAATAAACCACAAAATCGGTCAGATATATTTTGCATATAATGATTCCCAAGAAATTTGCGCAGGTGCTTTTTTCATCACTTCACACCAAAAATCAATTTTTTTGTTTTCAGCATCCAGCAAAGAGGGGAAAGAAAAATTAGCCATGTTTCAAATCATTGATGGATTCATTAAAGGAAATGCCGAACGAAACATAACCCTCGATTTTGAAGGATCGAACATTGAAGGACTGGCTCGTTTTTATAGCAGTTTTGGAGCAAAACCATGTGAATATGTTTCAGTGAAAGTGAACAAATTATCGGCAATAGTCAAATTATTTAAAAAATAATCAATGCTTACAAAACTATGTCAGGCTTTGTAAGTGAATAATTACAACAAATATATTTCAAAGGTGTATGATGTTTTTAGAAAATTTATTTAGGTTTGCTAAAACATTAAAATCGGTTGCGC
The DNA here is from genome assembly GCA_036171035.1 of Bacteroidales bacterium. Lineage (GTDB taxonomy): Bacteria > Bacteroidota > Bacteroidia > Bacteroidales > GWF2-35-48 > GWF2-35-48. The sequence continues at coordinate 8,193 of JAVHQG010000295.1, read as the reverse complement.
TATGATTAACATTATAAATATTGGTGGGCACAGCTCTATATTTAATCAATTTATTGCTGAAATCAGGGATGAAACGATACAAAAAGATCGAATGCGTTTTAGAAAAAACCTTGAACGTATTGGAGAAATTTTTGCATATGAGATTAGCAAAAAGTTTTTGTTTGAAAACACATCTATTACCACTCCACTTGGAATAGCCAATGTTCCATTACTAGTAAACCAGCCGGTTATTGCCACAATTTTGCGTGCCGGGCTACCTCTGCATCAGGGGATTCTTAACATGTTCGACAAAGCAGAAAATTCATTTATTTCATCCTATCGCAGATATAGCAAAGATGGAACATTTGATATTCAGGTTGAATACGTTTCATCACCTTCAATTGAAGGGAAAACATTGGTTTTGTCTGATCCGATGCTTGCAACAGGATCGTCGTTGATATTAGCATATAAAGCATTACTTCAAAGAGGTACACCGGTACACACACACATCGTCACCGTTATTGCGAGTAGAGAAGGATTAGACCACGTGCAGAAACATTTAGGTAGTGATAAAATCACGCTTTGGGTAGGTGCCATTGATGATGAACTTACTGTAAAATCATATATTGTGCCGGGACTTGGAGATGCAGGCGATCTTGCATTTGGCAGTAAAATATAGTAACTACCAGCTATAAAAAACTAATCAAATTTATATCTTACTTGGATAGTAGCTTCTGTTTTATGATTTCCTTGAATTTCTGTGAGTCCGGTACCAATAACTGTTTTATTCACATAATTTGTTTGTGCAACCCTTACCCATACATCTAAATTTTTAATAAACGTATATTTTAACATTAAATATACACGTGTTCCTTTATCGTACAAGGCCGGAATTGAGAACCCATAAAGCACGTCGGTTTCATATACATAAATACGTGTATCATAAGTATCTGTATCAAAAATACCATAGCGTGCAGCAATAGATAATGGAATTTGTGAAAATGAATAAGAAATATCCTGATAAAGTTGATATCCATGTATGGCATCTCCAGAGCCTTTCTGATATGTAACAAAATCCACTCTGTTTTTTAATTTTAAATTAGGTAAAGGGCTATATGAAATCTGATAACGAAATTTTTTATTATCAACAATTTCCGTCTTTAACACATCTACAGTTTGACCGCTTGCGTTATCGGGTTTAACCTCATGCTTAAAACGAGCAGACATAGTAACATTTCTTGAAACAAAATAATTGGCTTCCACCGAATAATCGTTACCTGTTGATGGAGTGCTGATAGTAGCTTTTAACCAAGGAAATTTATAAATATCATAATAACCTGTAAGTTTAACTTTTTTATGTGGTGCTACTTCTGCTCCAATATAGATGCCTTCTTCGTTTGCAGATTTTCCCGATTCCGAAAATGGTTTGGCATAATATGCCTGATAATCGCGTCCATAATTTCTATGAACCAACGAGAATGCCATTTGCGTAGCCATTTTCACCTGCATACCATTTAAGTATGCCAATCCTCCATTTTCGCTCATAGCTGCTTCGCCAAAAAAGTGAATATCTTTATAAACTAACTGATAATTTAACCCAAGATTAGAATTTTTTCTACCTGTAAAATCAAATTGATTATATGTTTTTGTGGTTGTAAGCAATGGTACTCCAAAAGCATAGTTTACATACGAAAGACCCAATCTATAATATTCCTGATTAAACGAAACATAACTACCAAATACCGTTTCTTCAACAGCATGTTTATCGGCCAACTCGCTTGGAATCGTGTGTAAACCTGTGATTTGTAACGAAGAAATTTCTGCTATTTCTCCCGCAGTGCTATCAAAAGAAGAAATATTTGCATCTATTTTTTTATGCGAAATAAACCCGGTAACATCAAGGTCTTTAAAACGAACAGTAGTAGCGACACCCCTCATAAACAAATTTTCATCAACAGATGTATATCTTTTTAAATCTACCCCTCGTTTATTTACATTTATTGCAGCACCAGACTTGCTTGAAGCCATGCCCGACCACATTGTAAGACCTTGTCCGAACTGTAACACATAATCGCCCAAACAAATTGATTTAAAAGCCAAATCATCCTTATACAACTTAATATCATTTATCTGTAGATGTGCCGAATAATAATCGAATCCATTTTTTTGTGTACCTTTAAAAAACTCTTCACCAGGGTCTTTTTCTGCCGTGAATCCCCAAAATATTTTCTTTCGATAATTATATTTATATTTCAAATAAACCTTTTGTGGGGAGCCGAGATACCGTTGATTTGGGTTTGCCTGATAAGCAGAATCAGTAATATCAGAATATCCTTTTTGTTCTTCGACTATTTGCTCCACCCTAGTAAAAACTTGATGCCGACCTTTTGAAAAAGCTTTCATAAAAGGGAACTGTTTGTCGCCGGCTTTTGGTGCTACAGTAACAAAAGGCAACAACATTTGTATTTTGTCCGGCGAAAGACCATACACCATCTGTAGTTCATATACGGTGTACATCGTCCCGGTTTTTTTTAAATAAAAAAGGATACTTTTAACCTCAAAATCCGTAAGGAACTGAAGCTTACCAAGCTCTTCTTCCGTTGCATCATTAAGGTTGAGAGGATGTTGTGCAAAATTTGTAAGATCTTCAATTAATGCAGTAAAGTCAAGGTTTTCGCTTTCCGATCCGGCTTGCATTTGTTCAATAATATCTTCAACAACAGGCAAAGTTTCCTCGCTGACTTGAGCGGTTGAAAAACCTATAAGAAAATGCAAGAAAAATATTACAAAAAATCCCCTCAACATGGTAGCGTTATAACTGTGTTTTTGTTTTATCTTTTTTCGCAAGTTCCCACATCAGGGAAAAATGTGGAGAAAATCCAAGGACAGGATGTGAAGCAAATGCAATATCAGCCTTTAATCCGGCATATTCAAAGCCGAGGCCGAAAGATACCTTTTGTGGATTTGAAGATACGCCAGCCCTAAAAAAAACATGATTCATAAAGTTGTATTCAACACCAGATTTAAACACAGGTGCATTAATAAGATCTTTTTCAGTTTCTACAGTAGCGAGAACTTTTTTTGAAAAATTGCACCCAATGCCCAACCTCATTACCGTAGGGATTCGCTCATTATTATAGTCAGCAATACGAGCACGAGTTGGATTAAAAATATGCGCACCAATATAAATATTCTCTTTTGGTACAGCCCTGATGCCTATTTCAGCAACCGCAGTGCCCTTATTTCCGTAGCCTTCGGCAATATAAGTGTTGATGTAATTAAACTGTATCCCCGCAGACAAAAAGTCCCATAATTTTTTCGAATATGCCAACCCGATTTTGCTTTCATTGTATTTACTGTAGCCAAATTGACTAACGCTGATTCCAAAAACACCGGATTTTGTTGGTAAAACAAATCCACCAGCTTTTAAAGAAAGCTCATTTACAAGAAAACGATTCTCATAATAAATACCACCGCCCATATTTTTTAAAGAAGCCAGCCCCGCTTGATTTTGAGAGATAGACCAAAAATCTGAAATCATTACAGAAGCACCACCCATCGCTGCAGATCTCGCGCCAAAAGGGTTATCATCGCCACCGCCGGCAAATGAAAAAAAGTGAAAAGACATTAATATAATAACAAACCCAACACTCTTCATAATAATTATATTTGTTGCGAATTGTAAATATAGTAATTAAAGTAATAAAATAAAGTTATCTTCAAAAAATATTTTATCTTAAGGAAACCATTTTAAATGTTTATAACTTGAGATATAAAAAAAGCAAAAAAATATTTTTTTTTATAAAAATTTGTATTTTTGATTGTAGTAAACAAAGAAAAATATAGAAAATATTTTTTGTTATTTTTATAATTACATAATATTTATATGACCAAAAAAAAAGATAACGGGAAAAAGAAAGCGAAGGTAACGGTGAAACCTAAAGTTGCATCTGTTTCAAAAGCAAAAGCTGCAATAAAGAGTAAGCCAAAGGCGAATGCAAAACAAAACAAAGTTGACACCAAACCTGAAGCAACAAAAACTTTATCAAAGAAAACAGCTCCCAAATCCACAAAGATTGTTACACAAATTAAAAAAAAATCCACTAACCCCGCTCCTGCTCAAGTGAAAAAAAACTATAGACAGCCCTTTAAAAAAAATATTTCAAAGAAATATAAAGAAGTTAAGCCCAAAGCAAAATCATTAATAATAGATGAAAAAGAAGAAGCATTATTAAATCTTCCTAACAGAAATGCAAGTAAGGTAGGTGGTTATGCACCTGAAATAAAAGTTTTAAAAGAAACTTTAAAAAAACATTTTGGCTTTAGTAAGTTTAAAGGTTTACAAGAGCAAGTAATCACAAGCGTTTTGGCAGGAAAAGACACTTTTGTTTTGATGCCGACAGGTGGTGGTAAATCACTGTGTTATCAGCTTCCGGCACTTGTAATGGAGGGGACAGCAATTATTATTTCTCCCTTGATAGCTTTAATGAAAAATCAAGTAGATTCGATGAGAAGTTTTAGCACAGAAGACGGTATCGCTCATTTTTTGAACTCATCGCTCAATAAAGCAGAAATGCAAATAGTGAAAAACAATGTATTAAGCGGAAAAACAAAGCTCTTATACGTTGCACCAGAGTCACTTACAAAAGACGAAAACGTATTATTTCTCAAACATGTAAAAATTGCATTTTATGCGATTGATGAAGCACATTGTATTTCTGAATGGGGGCATGATTTTCGTCCGGAATATCGAAGGATACGACCAATTATTAACGACATTGGCAGAGCACCCATCATTGCATTAACGGCTACGGCCACACCAAAAGTTCAACATGATATTCAGAAAAATTTGGGTATGCTTGATGCAAATGTTTTTAAATCATCATTTAATCGACCAAATCTTTACTATGAAGTACGAGCCAAATCAGATGCCACAAAAGAAGTTATTAAATACATTAAAAACAACGCAAACAAATCGGGTATCGTTTATTGTTTAAGTCGCAAAAAAGTTGAAGAAATGGCTGAACTTCTTCAGGTAAACGGAATCAAAGCATTGCCATATCATGCAGGGATGGATGCAGCAACACGATCTGAAAATCAAGACAGATTCTTAATGGAAGAGGTTGATGTAATTGTTGCTACCATTGCATTTGGAATGGGAATAGATAAGCCGGATGTACGCTTTGTTATACACTATGATATGCCCAAAAGCCTTGAGGGATATTATCAAGAAACAGGCAGAGCCGGTCGCGATGGAGGTGAAGGTCAGTGTATTACATTTTATAGTTACAACGATATTCAAAAATTAGAAAAGTTTCTACAAGGCAAACCTGTTGCTGAGCAAGAGATTGGGAAACAATTACTGCTAGAAACTGTTGCATACGCAGAATCATCTGTATGCCGAAGAATTTTATTACTGAATTATTTCGGAGAAACACTTGACCAAAACTGTGGAAATTGCGATAATTGTCTTAAACCTAAAACACAATTTGAAGGGGAAGACCACATATGTACAGCACTTGAAGTAATTCTTGCCGTAAAAGAAAAATTCAAAGCGGATCATATTGTGAACCTACTCACCGGAACCTCCAATGCCGCTATTAAAACATATAAGCACAATGCACTTGATGTGTTTGGCATTGGCAAAGAATTTGATGGAAAATTTTGGAACGCTGTTATCAGGCAATCCCTTATTGCAGGATTTATAACAAAAGACATTGAAAATTACGGGTTGTTAAAACTCACCAAAAAAGGCAATGATTTTCTTAAAAAATCATATTCTTTCATGCTCACAAAAGATCATGACTTTGATGATACAGACGAAGAAGAAAGAGTAGCTTCACAAGGCGGTACGAGTGCTGTTGACCCAGTATTATTATCTTTACTAAAAGACCTTCGTAAAAAAATTGCAAAGCAGCACAATCTGCCTCCTTTTGTGATTTTTCAAGATCCTTCTCTTGAAGAAATGGCCATACAATATCCAATTACCATGGAAGAACTGCAAAAAATTTCAGGCGTTGGAGCAGGCAAAGCACAAAAATATGGATCAGAAATTATTATTCTGATTAAGAAACACGTTGAAGAAAATGAAATCATCAGACCTCAGGATTTGGTTGTAAAATCAGTAGTCAATAAATCAGGTCTCAAGGTTTATATCATTCAATGTATTGATAAACAAAAACCCCTTGAAGACATAGCTGAAGCAAAAGGGCTTGAAATGAACGAACTGCTTACAGAAATAGAAGCTATTGTAAATGCAGGAACAAAAATCAACCTCAACTATTACATGAACGAGGTTTTAGATGAAGATAAACAAGAGAACATTTATGATTATTTTAAAGATACAGCCGAATCAGGGTCAATTACCGATGCATTAAAAGAATTGGGTGAAGACTATTGCAGCGAAGAAGAAATCAGGCTTGTAAAAATAAAATTCATGTCGGATATTGGTAATTAAACTTTAGATTTTGTCATCAATACTTCAGATAAATAATCTAACTAAGCATTATGGAAGACTGCTTGCCGTTGATGGTCTAAACCTTTCTATTGCAAAAGGTAATGTGTTTGGAATTCTTGGTTCAAATGGAAGTGGGAAAACCACCACACTAGCAATCATTATGGGTGTTCTTAAACCTGATGGTGGCACATTTAATTGGTTTGAAAACGAACCCCTTCAATCAGCAAAACTAAAAATTGGTGCATTAATTGAAGTACCTTATTTTTATCCATACCTCTCCGCTGAAAAAAATCTAAAAATCATAACAGAGATAAAAAATATTCCAATAAGCCATATTGAGCGTGTGCTGCGTTTTACACATCTTTGGGAGCGAAAACACACACATTTCGAAGCTTTCTCTTTTGGGATGAAACAACGCTTAGCTTTAGCTTCTGTTCTGCTTGGCGAACCCGATGTTATTGTACTTGATGAACCCACCAATGGACTTGATCCGGAAGGAATTGCAGAAATCAGAGAAATCATTAAAATTGAAGCATCACAAGGGAAAACAATTATTCTTGCAAGCCATATTCTGGATGAAGTAGAAAAAGTGTGTACACATGTGGCCGTATTAAAAAAAGGCAAATTAGTTACACAAGGCAAAGTTAAGGATTTAATATCTTTTGGCGATAAAGTGATTGTGGCAACCGAAAACATGAGAACATTATATACCATTTTAAAGGCTTCGCCACTAATTAAAAATATTGAACAAACCGAAAATGAATTTATTCTAACACTTACAGATGGTAGTGTTGCCGCAGATATTAACCGAATTGCTTTTGAAAACGGCATCATGCTCACCAAATTAAGCACCCGGCAAAAAAGTCTTGAATCACAATTTCTGGAACTTGTAAAATGATAAAAAAATTACTTAGATTAGAGTTTTACAAAAGCTTTGGATATACCAATTTTTGGGTATTTGCAGGACTTTGGCTCGGCTTGTATTTTTTAGTTTTATTGATCCTTTTACAAGTGAATGCACCATTACCCGGAATGGAAACAAAACCTTATCTGCAATTCCCATTGATATGGTCAACCTGCACATGGATAGCAAGCTGGTTTAATCTGTTGCTTGGTATTATGATAATTGTCTCTGTTGGCAATGAATATTCTTTCAAAACATTTCGATCGCTTGTGATTAATGGTCTTTCAAGAACAGATTTAGTGACAGGGAAGGTTTTATTTATAACGTTTCTGGCATTTTGCAGTGTGTTCCTAGTGTGTATCTTTACCATTATTTTTGGTCTTATTTTTACAACTTTCGGTAACGACACCTCTGTTTTTTCAAAGTCCTATTTGGTTTTTGTGTATTTTATTCAATCTGTTGCATACATGAGCATGGGGATGTTTATTGCAATACTTTTAAAAAACACAGCATTATCAATTGTTTCATTCATCCTTTATTTTTTTCCGATTGAAGCCATCATAAGAAATTTTTTTCCTGAAACCATTCAACTTTTTTTCCCTGTAAAAATCATTTCTAACCTCACACCACTACCCGACATACTTCACTTTGGGTCGATGGGGCAAATGACAACATCTGTTAATGGGCAACCGATTGAACAAGCTATTTCAACACCGCCACCTGAACTTTCTCTTTATATCACAACTTTTATTGCGATAGGGTATATTATTTTATTTATATCTGCATCCAATTTGCTATTAAAGAAGAGGAATTTGTAGTTAGAGCAAACGATTGGGGTTGCTTTATTTTTCTT
>JAVHQG010000294.1:0-10810 GCA_036171035.1 Bacteroidales bacterium | reverse complement strand
TTAAAGTCCCCTTTAGGGGATTTAGGGGTTAAAAGACTTTTCGGAGTGGACTCAACCTCAACCTCAAACTTTAAACTTTAAATTTATTATGATTTCTCTGCCTCAATTCTTCGAAGACCATGTTTCATTGTTTAGTAATAACATTCTGATGTGGGAGAAAAAAACCGACAAATATCAAGGCTCTACTTATAAACAAATTCAAAAGCGAGTACACCAATTTGCAGCAGGGCTGATAAGCCTTGGACTTCATAAAGGTGAGAAAGTGACAATGATTGCAGAAGGTCGCAACGATTGGCTTGTAAGTGAATTGGGTATTTTATATGCCGGTGCAGTTAATGTTCCACTCTCAATTAAATTGGTTGAATTACCTGAAATAAATTTTAGAATCAATCATTCCGAGTCGAGAATGGTAATTGTGTCTGGCTCACAATTGCAAAAAATTCGTGAGTTAAGAAATGAATTGACTTGCATAGACCGTTTTATTTTACTCGATAATCCGGATGTGATTCTTGCTAAAGAGATCCTGTTTAGTGATGTATTAAGAATAGGGGAAGCCTATTTACAGTCAAATGAAAACGATTTTCATGCACGTTGGAAATCTGTTGGGGAAAATGATTATGCTAATATTTGCTACACTTCTGGAACGTCTGCTGATCCTAAAGGGATTTTGCTTACACATCTCAATTATGTTACAAATGTCGATCAGGCTTGCGATCTGATGGATATCCCTCAAAATTATGTTACATTGGTTATTTTACCTTGGGATCATGCCTTTGCGCACACTGCAGGGTTGTATTGTTTTATTAAGAAAGGGGCGAGCATTGCTTCAGTGCAAACGGGTAAAACTGCAATGGAGACCTTGAAAAATATTCCGATTAATATTAAAGAGGTAAAACCTCATATAATGATGAGTGTGCCTGCACTTGCAAAGAACTTTAAAAAAAATATTGAAGCAGGTATAGCTGCAAAAGGACCAAAAATTGAAAAATTATTCGCTAAAGCTTTACAAACTGCTATGGATTACAATGGTGATGGATGGAGTAAAGGTAAAGGATTTCAGTTTATTAATAAACTGATGTACAAAATCTATGATAAACTAATCTTTAGTAAGATTAGAGAAAGTTTTGGCGGTCAGATGCAGTTTTTTATTGGCGGCGGAGCTTTGCTGGATTTGGAATTACAGAAATTTTTTTATGCTATTGGAATCCCTATGTTTCAGGGTTATGGATTAACCGAGGCGGCTCCAATTATTTCTGCTAATGCTCCGCAGAAACACAAACTTGGTTCTTCCGGGTTTGTTGTAAATCAACTGGAACTGAAAATTATTGATGAAAATGGGAATACCTTACCAAGCGGAGAAAATGGCGAAATAGTGGTTAAAGGAAATAACGTGATGGCGGGCTATTGGAAAAATGAAAAAGCTTCAGCTGAAACATTGCGTAATGGTTGGTTATATACGGGCGATCTGGGTTATGTTGATGCTGATGGTTTTATCTATGTTTTAGGTCGATCAAAGAGTCTGCTGATTTCTAGCGATGGGGAAAAATATAGCCCTGAAGGAATTGAAGAAGCATTGGTGGAAAATTCTCCTTTTATTGAACAGTGTATGCTTTATAATAATCAGAATCCGGTTACTGTTGGTCTAATTGTACCAAATTTTGAAGCACTGAAAAAAGCATTAAAAGAAAAGGGTCTGACATTGGAGGTAGCTGAAGGACAAAGGGAAGCATTAAAAATTATTCAAGCTGAAATAAACCAATATAAAGATGGAAAATATGCCGGAATTTTTCCGTTAAGGTGGTTACCATCGTCTATAGCAGTGATTGATCAACCTTTTACAGAGCAAAATAAATTTATAAATTCAACCTTGAAAATGGTTCGCAGCAAAATCACAGAACATTATAAAAATAAAATAGAATTTTTATATTCAACCGAAGCAAAAGATATTTTTAACAAATACAACGTCGAAGCAATTGCTAATCGCTAATTACTTTTTTGCCTAGCTTATATCCCCAAAGCGCAAATATTAAAATAATGATATAACATGGAACGCAAATCCAGTAGGCTTGTTGTGTGCTGAACGCATCAGCTATTTTTCCATAAATTAGTGGAAGCGTTGCTCCGCCGGCAATTGCCATGATTAAAAGTGCCGAACCTGTTTTTGTGTGTTCCCCCAATCCATCTAATGCCAGTGGCCATATTGCAGGCCATACAAGTGCATTGGCCAATCCAAGTAATGCAATAAATAACACAGAATAAAAACCTGAAACAGATACTGCTATAATAGTAAATAAAATTCCTGTTACAGCAGAAATGATGAGTGCTTTCCTTTGTGAAATTATTTTTGGAATTAAAAAAATTCCTGCCAAATAACCAACAATCATTGCTACTAACGTCAGGGATGTGAAATTTTTTGCAATGGAAAGCTCTATGCCAAGTGAATTCCCATATCTGATAATTGTGTCGCCTGCAATCACTTCTACACCCACGTACACAAAAAGAGCTACCACTCCAAACCAAAGATGAGGATATTGAAAAATGTTTTTCTTCTCACCTGATTTGTCCCCGTTTTCCACATCTTCTGATTGTTCATCAATTTCTGGCAGAGACGAGAATCGTACCATTATCGCTAACCCTGCTAATATAACCGTCATCAGCAGGTATGGTCCAATAACTCTTGAAGCAAGGACATTCAGCTCAATTGCTTTCTGAGCTGCATCAAGCGATTTCAGCTTTTCCACTAATGAATCACCATCATGCAAAATAAAATATGATAAAATCAAAGGTGCTAATGCCCCGGCAATTTTGTTGCAAATGCCCATAATACTGATCCTTTTTGCGGCACTCTCTATCGGACCAATAATTATTATGTATGGATTGGATGCTGTTTGTAAAATTGATAAACCCACACCCATGATAAATAAACCTGCAAGAAAAATAAAATAAATACGTGTTTTTGCCGCAGGAATAAATAGTAGTGTACCAACTGCCATTACTAAAAGCCCAAGCATCATCCCTTTTTTAAATCCTGTCTTTTTTAATACCCACGACGAAGGCAATGCCATTATAAAATATGAAATATAAAAAGCAAATGCAACTAAAAGTGATTCAAAATTATTTAATTCACAAGCTATTTTTAAATAAGGAATTAAAATCCCATTGAGCCACGTAACAAAGCCAAAAATGAAAAATAAAACACCAATAATCGCTATTGATTTGATGTATTCCGACTGATTTACCCCAGATTTTCTCATATCAATTTTTTTGGAAAGATATAAATAAAATCTCCACAGTCACAACCACTTTTGAAGATGTTGTTAACAAGATCATAAACCGTTTTATTACTGCAAAATGCACGATTTTGAGAAGTTGTAAAAACATATTTTTGAATAATATTTTATAAAAAATATTGATAATATGAATTCAATTAATATATTTGAAGATTAATTTTGAAAAATCGCATCAGTAAATTAAATAAATTGTCAGCTTATGTATCCGATGTTTAATAGATTGCATATCAGTTTTGTTTTCGTAAGTATTTTGGCTCTACTTCTTACTTGGAGCTGCACTGGCAAGGACGAAAAAGATAAAGAAAAAGAACTTGAAGTTAAGGTTGACAGCAGCGCATCAACACTCTTGAAATTTAACAACACCCTGTTTAGTATCCCTTCACCTTATCAAATGGCCGTTTTGGCGCGGGAACAAAAAATTGATTTTAATAAAGATTTTTTAAACCCTACGAGCAATGTTAATAAATATAGTACGGATTTTAAACGTGCTTTAAATCTTGGTGTGTATGGGGCAAATTTGGGATATATTAATATTTATGAACAAAATCCTGACGCTATAACATATTTTGCAGTAGTTAAAAGTTTAGCTTCTCAACTTAATATTATTGGGGCATTTAATCCAAAAACAATTTCAAGAATTGAAAAAAATATGGGAAATAAAGATTCTCTTTTATACATTGTTTCAGGAACTTACCGCAGTGCTGATCAATATTTGAAAGACAATAAACGTGACGATATGGGTGTATTGATTCTTGCCGGTGGCTGGATTGAAAGTTTTCATATCATTATCGAGATTTCTAAAAAACAGAAAAATCAGGAAATCATTAATCGTATAGGTGAGCAAAAACATCCACTTGATAACATGATTAAAATTTTATCACCCTATTATAACCAATCTGAAGATTTTGCGAAACTTATTGATGCACTCATTGATCTTGCTTATGATTTCGATAGTATCGATTTCAAATATAAATATGAAGAACCAGTTGTTGATGTAAAAGCAAAAACAACTACTGTAGGTGGAAAAACTGAAGTGATTATCTCTGCCGAACAACTTAAAACAATCACGGCTAAGATTGTTAAAATTAGACAGAGTATCGTTAGCTAATTATTAAAATTTTGTTCCGATGAAACGAACATGTTTACGAAAACACAAACACCTACGTAATGTAGTAAAAATGGAGTTCCATCTGACCTTTAAAAATAAAATTATTTACAGATGAAAAAAAGTATTGTATCCGTAATTGCATTTTTAATACTGACTGTGATCGTCAATCCCTCGTTCTCACAGTCAACAGACAACATTATGAAGGTTTGCACAAAATACATTGTGCATCCATATATTTCTGATGGACAGCAATATCGTGCCCTCCTTAATGGCGATGAAGTTGCTGAATTTCATGCTACATTTTACGGTGGTAGCACATATAGAATTGCTGCTTGCAGCGGCGAAGCTGAAGGTGGTCTCATTTTTTCTGTGTATGACAGTGAAAGGCATCTGCTTTTTACAAATAAAGATTATGAAAACACACCATATTGGGATTTTAAATTTAAAACTAGCGTTGATTGCATAATTGAAGCACAACTCGATATGAAAACAAAATCATCAGGGATGGCAATTATGCTCATTGGTTTTAAACAGTAATAATAAACTATGATTTTTTAAAAGAGGCATTTGCAGCATTGTAATGCCTTTTTTATTTATAAATAATAAATAGCAGATGAGCGAGAAAATACTGAAAGCCCTTATGCAACTTTTTGCAATTATTGCCCGCCCGGACAGTAACTTGCAGGATCGAAAAGAGGTTGTTGAAACATTCCTTAAACAATTCTTAAATCAGGAACTGGTAGATGAATATCTAAAAGTATTTGATGAATTTTATAATATTTATCAGCAAAAACAAAACGAGGGGAAAAGACAAAAATCTATTTCACTCAGCTCTGTGAAAGTATTGAAAATCTGTACGGCAATCAACGAAGAACTAGATCAAAAACAGAAATCTATTGTGCTGCTTCGCTTACTCGAATTTATTAAATCCGATACTACCGAAAAATCTGGTGATACTAACGATATATCAGAACAAGAATTCGAATTTGTAAAAACAGTTTCTGATACTTTCAATATTTCAGATGATGAATTCAATAGAATGAAATCATTTGTTATTTGCGATTTTGATAAAATTCCTGAATCCCCTAGAATTTTAAGAATTAATAACGATAAAGATTTCGAGCATCCTACTACCAAACACATTTACTCTGAATCACTGAAAGGCGAAATAAGGGTATTCCATATCTTGTCCACCAGCATGTACTTGATGCGCTGTCAAAGTGAACAGGAGCTTTATATCAACGGACAAATTGTTCATCAAGATAAAGTTTATGTTTTAAATGTTGGCTGCTCAATCAGAAATTCAAAAGTCAGCCCGATTTACTACAGTGCTATTGTATCTGCTTTTATGGAAGATACTGAAAAAACTAAGATTATCTTTGATGTAAAGAATGTTGAGTTTAAGTTTAAAGGCGGTGCTGTTGGATTGCATCCAATGAGTCTTGTTGAAGAATCTGGCTCTTTGGTTGGAATAATGGGTGCTAGCGGGGCCGGTAAAACAACACTGCTCAATGTTTTAAATGGTACTGCTCAACCAACCTCAGGCGAGGTTTGTATCAACGGATTTAATATTTTTACCCAAAAAGAAAAAGTTGACGGACTCATTGGTCATGTCTCGCAAGATGACCTGCTCATCGAAGAACTTACCGTTTTCCAAAACTTGTATTATAATGCTCGGCTGTGTTTTGATAATTATTCTGAAGAACAACTTATTGCGGCTGTCGATAATTTGTTGATGAATCTTGGCTTGTTCGAAAAAAAGGACATCATTGTGGGAAGTCCTTTAAATAAAAAAATTAGCGGTGGTCAAAGAAAACGACTGAATATTTCATTGGAGCTAATTAGAGAACCTGCCATTTTATTCCTCGATGAACCTACATCAGGTCTTTCGTCTAGCGATTCTGAAAACATCATGGACTTATTAAAAGAATTAGCTTTTAAAGGAAAGCTGATTTTTGTTGTTATACACCAACCTTCCTCGGATATTTTTAAAATGTTCGACAAACTTATTATTCTCGATACTGGTGGATTCCTTATTTATCACGGCAATCCTGTTGACTCAATTATGTACTTTAAGTCGCGCATTCATCAGGCAGACTGGAACGATAGCGAATGCTCTCTTTGTGGAAATGTAAACCCTGAGCAGGTGTTTAATATCGTTGAAGCACATGTACTCGATGAATATGGAAACCCTACTCACACTAGAAAAACATCGCCAAAAGAATGGGCACAGCATTATAAAAAATATATCGAATGTAATATCCCTAAAACATTTCAAATTCCTGAAAAAGTACCGGAAATCTCATTTAAAATTCCAAATAAAATCAGGCAATGGAAAGTTTTTGTTGTTCGTGATGTACTCTCGAAAATTGCAAATAAGCAATATATGTACATCAGCATTCTTGAATCACCTATTCTTGCTACATTTTTAGCATTTATTATTAAATATTATAACGTTGATGTATCAAATGAATTTGGATATACACTATTAAATAATAGCAATATCCCGGTTTATATTTTTATGGCTGTGATTGTTGCTATTTTCGTTGGGCTGACGGTGAGTGCTGAGGAAATCATCAAGGACAGACTAATACTTAAAAGAGAATCGTTCCTTAATTTAAGTTGGGGAAGCTATCTCATGTCAAAAATTGTAATTCTTTTTTCTTTATCAGCAATTCAGGCACTTCTTTTTATCGTAGTTGGTAACACGATTATTGAAATCAGGGGATTTGATATGTACATCCATTACTGGCTAGTACTTTTTAGTTCATTTTGTTTTGCTAATTTACTTGGGCTAAATGTATCAGATAGTTTTAAAACAGCTGTAACTATCTATATTCTAATACCTTTTCTCGTGATTCCCCAAATGATTTTGAGTGGCATTATTGTGAAATTCGATAAATTAAATCCATCAGTTTCATCTCCAAGTGATATCCCTTTTTATGGCGAAATAATCACTGCACGATGGGCTTATGAGGCTTTAGCAGTATATCAGTTCAAAGAAAATAAATATGAAAAGTTGTATTACCCGTATGAAAAGGTAATGAAAACTGCAAACTATAAAAAAGATTTTTGGCTTACAAGGCTTACAAACGAAATTGAGGCCGTTAAGCGCGATTTTGAAGATAAATCAAGAAAAGATAAAATAGTTAAGTCGTTGGCATTATTAAGAAATGAAATCGCTGAAGAGGTCTCTGTTAATAAAAAAGTGCAATTTGAAGGTGATCTTAAAAATCTCTTTTATGAAAAATTGACAGTTGAAAATATGGATGCTGTTAAAAAATATTTTGCAGATTTAAGACAATATTTTATTAAGGTATTCAATAATGCAGGCGATAAAAAAGAAAAGTTTAATAAATCCATACAGCGTACAGATCAGCAAATTCAAGAACTTGAAATGCTGAAGCGAAATCATTATAATGAGAATCTAGAAAAACTTGTTTCAAACTCTGATGCCGAAGATAGGGTGGTTGAATATAATGAAAGGCTTTATAGAAAAGTAGATCCGATTTTTCAAGATCCGAAATCGAAATTTATTAAAGCTCATTTTTATGCTCCCAGAAAGCAACTTTTTGGTAATTTTGTTGATACATACTGGATTAACCTTGCTGTAATATGGTTCTCAATATTAACATTATATATTGCGTTATATTATAGGCTACTGAAAAAATTCCTTGACTCATTTGGTCGAATATCAGAAAAAATATTTAAACCAAAAGAGTGAACTTTTTATTCCCTAAGTGAAAATACTGCATAATCTGGAAAATTTTTCTGCTGAACGTGTTGTGGCTACTGTCGGCACTTTCGATGGACTTCACCTTGGTCATCAGAAGATTTTGAATCTATTAAAAGCCGAATCTGTTAAATGTTCCGGAACTTCTGTTGTGTTTACATTTGCACAGCATCCCCGATTGATACTTGATTCTGATAGCACACATCTTAAATTGCTTTCAACACTCGACGAGAAAATCCATTTGTTTGAAAAGCTTGGCATTGATATACTAATTCTCTATCCTTTCACTAAAGACTTTGCGAAAAATACAGCAGATGAATTTATTAGCAAATTCCTTGTTGAAAAACTGCATATTCAAACCTTGATTGTTGGCTATGACCATCATTTTGGAAAAGAAAGACAAGGCGAAAAACAAAATATCGAACATCTTGCTGATAAATACCAATTTAATATTATCAATGTAGATCCATTACAAATAGATAACATAAATGTCAGTTCAACAAAAATTAGAAATGATTTACATGATGGAAACATGACGCATGTTAACCGAATGCTGGGATATAGTTATAATATTACGGGACTTGTTGTTGAAGGTAAAAAATTAGGCAGGCAGCTCGGATTTCCTACTGCAAATATTGAAGTGTTTGATAAATTAAAACAAATTCCTGCTAACGGGGTATATGCGGTTACGATTCAAATAGGAACTCAACTACATAAAGGAATGCTTAATATTGGAACACGCCCTACGGTGAATGCTGATACTTCTGAAAAAACAATTGAAACACATATTTTTAATTTTAATCAAAATATATACAATCAGCAACTTACTGTTTTTTTTATAGCTCGTCTTCGCAATGAAATGGCTTTTGAAAATGTTGAATTATTAAAATATCAGTTGGCGCAAGATATGCAAATTGCAACGAAAATACTCTATGACTACTGATTACTGGTTTTTTTCTGTAAAAATCTGTGAAATCTGTGGTTGATTTTACATTTGTGTTTTGAGAGGATACAAAAAATCTATATATTTGCAACCTATTATTAAAAATATTAAATATATGAATGAAACACTTGTAGAAAAGTTGCCTTATAAAATTAAGGACATCAGCCTCGCAACATGGGGCCGCAAGGAAATTGAACTTGCAGAATATGAAATGCCCGGTTTGATGGCATTAAGAAAAAAATATGGAGAAGAAAAACCTCTAAAAGGTGCTAGAATTTCCGGATCCTTACATATGACGATTCAAACTGCTGTGCTGATCGAAACGCTTGTTGAGCTTGGTGCTGATGTTCGTTGGGCAAGTTGCAACATCTTTTCAACTCAAGATCATGCTGCTGCTGCTATTGCTAAAAAAGGAATTCCGGTATTTGCATGGAAAGGCGAATCTCTTGAAGAATATTGGTGGTGTACCAATCAAGCATTACTATTCCCCGGAGGCAAAGGTCCACAACTTATCGTTGATGACGGTGGCGATGCTACACTTCTTATACATAAAGGATTTAAAGCGGAAAATAATCCTGCAACCTTAAATGAAAAAGCTTCAAATCATGAAGAACAGGTAATAATTGATTTATTAAAGAAAACAATTGCTGAAACTCCAAAAAGATGGCATGATGTAGTGAAAGAATGGAAGGGGGTTTCTGAAGAAACAACTACAGGCGTTCACAGACTATATCAGATGATGGAAAAGGGCGAGTTGCTGATTCCTGCAATTAATGTGAACGACTCTGTTACAAAATCAAAATTCGATAACCTTTATGGTTGCCGTGAATCATTGGCTGATGGTATCAAGCGTGCTACAGATATAATGCTTGCCGGTAAAGTTGTTGTTGTGCTTGGTTATGGCGATGTTGGTAAAGGCTGTGCTAAATCTATGAAAGCATATGGTGCCCGTGTGATTGTCACTGAAATTGATCCAATCTGCGCACTGCAAGCTGCTATGGAAGGATTTGAAGTAAAACTTGTTGAGGAAGCTCTTGATGAAGGTAATGTATATGTTACTACTACCGGAAACAGAGATGTTATCACGCTTGAACATATGAAAAAAATGAAAGACCAGGCTATTATTTGTAATATTGGTCATTTCGATAATGAGATTCAAGTTGATAAACTTGAAAATTATAAAGGAATCAGAAAAGAAAATGTGAAACCTCAGGTCGATCAATATTATTTCCCTGAAGGACATTCATTGATCTTACTTGCTGAAGGTAGATTGGTTAATTTAGGCTGTGCTACAGGTCATCCTTCGTTTGTTATGAGTAATTCATTTACCAACCAAACATTGGCTCAACTTGATCTTTGGAAAAATAAATATGAAGTTGGTGTTTACAGACTTCCTAAATATCTCGATGAAGAAGTTGCCAGACTACATCTCGAAAAAATTGGGGTTAAATTAACAACACTTACAAAGGATCAGTCTGATTATCTTGGCGTCCCGGTACACGGGCCCTATAAAGCTGAACATTATAGATATTAAAATAATAAAAAGGGGGAAACCCCTTTTTTTGTTTTAGGGGATTGTAAATTACATTGACAACACAACCGTTCGCTTTAGAAACACGATTGTGAGAAATTGAAACACGTTTGTTCGGTGTAAAAACACAAATGTTCGCTTTAAAAACATGGTTGTTCGATGCAGAAACACGTTTGTTCGATGCGGAAACATGGTTGTTCGATGC
>JAVHQG010000293.1:0-2107 GCA_036171035.1 Bacteroidales bacterium | reverse complement strand
CCGTTATGCCCAATGCTAAGGAGACTAAATGACCATTTATTGACTAAAAACTGAAAGATTTTTTTATTATCTTTGTAATATGGATTTAATAGAAAAAAACAAATATAAATCGGACTTTAAAAAAGAACTTGATAAGTTTGCAGAAAAGCTCGAAAAATACGTTTCTACAGACAATGGCGATTGGTCTGTAAAGGGTTTCATAGACGTTTACAAGAATATTTATACCATTTCTTCAGACACGAAAATCGTTTCTAAAATTCTTGAAATACACATTTTTCCTCAAATTTTACAGTTTGCCGACAGCATAGACTATAAGATTATCCTTGCAGAAAAACAAAATTGGTATCCTGACTTGACTTTCGTTCATAAGAAAAATGATGAAGTAAAATTTGCTGTTGACATCAAAACGACTTTCAGACGAAACGATAAAACCGCAGGTTTTACATTAGGTAGTCATGGTGGTTATTTCAAAGAACGAGACAAAGACAAAAATATTCAATTTCCTTACAATCAATATACAGGACATTATTGTTTAGGTGTTATTTACACAAGAACAGACGTAAGCGAAGACCTTTCTGAAACAGAAATTTATCAGGTTAAAGATCTTCAAGAAGAATATGAAACACCAAACAAAAAAGTTGGTGAACGTGAAGTTACAACTGTAAAAAATCTCAAATCTATAACATCTGTTATTAAGGACTTTGACTTCTTCGCTTCTGAAAAATGGAAAATTGCAAGCGACAAACAAGGTTCTGGAAATACTGCAAACATAGGTTCAATAGTTGACATTGCAGATCTCAAAAACGGAAATGGAATTTTCAGTAAATTAGGTGAAGAATGGTTTGATGAGTATTGGATAAATCATGGTTCAGCTACATTGATTAGAGACGGAAAACCAGTAAAAATTACAACTCTTAAAGATTTTTTAGAGTTCAAAGGTAAAACCGACCTTTGGGAAATGATTGTTGCAAAAACTACTAAAAATAAAACGAAATGAGAGTAATTGTTCCACCAATAAAAAGTCAAGGCATAAAAACTAAGCTAGTTCCTTGGATTATGGATCTTGCACCAAAAGTAAAAGGAATGTGGATTGAACCATTTTTGGGAACTGGTGTTGTTGCATTTAATTCAGGTTACAAAAAAGCTATTCTTAACGACACAAATCCACATATAATAAATTTTTATAAAGGTGTTCAACAAAAAATCATCACTGCACCTTTAATGAAAAATTATCTTGAACTAGAAGGAAATACTTTAAGCAAAGCAAACAACAACGGCTACGAACATTATTTGAAAGTTCGGACACGTTTCAACAGTGGTGAATTTTCACCTTACGACTTTATTTTTCTTTCTCGTGCAGGATTTAACGGTATGATGAGATTTGGAAGTAAAGGAAATTGGAACATTCCTTTTTGCAAAAAACCCGACAGATTTGCACAAGCTTATGTGACTAAAATTACAAACCAGCTTACTTCAGTTTCTCAAATTATTCAGCCTGAACCTAGTTGGTCTTTTTACAATAATTCTTTTGCCGATATTATTCCACTTGCTACAGAAGACGATATTATCTATTGTGACCCACCATACTACGGACGACACGTTGACTATTACAACGGTTGGAAAGAACAAGACGAAGAACTTTTATTCAAATTACTTAGCGAAACAAAAGCAAAATTCATTCTTTCAACTTGGCATCATAATGACTGGAGAGAAAATGAAATGATTAATAAATTTTGGAGCAAATTCAACATTGTAACCAAAGATCATTTCTATTATAACGGCGGTAGCATTGAAAACAGGCGTACAATTGTTGAAGCACTGGTTTGCAATTTCAATACTGACAATTTTACTCAACACAATCACGGCTTGAAAGAGAAAGCTAAAGACAATCAATTGGTTTTACACCTTATCTGACAACAAATAGCACAGGGCATAACACAATCTACGAAAAACAACGTGCAGTTATGTGCAATTTGACAATTATAACAAAAAATAAACTTTTTAGCGGTTTGACAGGAAATTGTATTAAATTGCACGTCGTTTCGTAGTTCCAACCGTTATATATAATGCTTAAGCATAGCACATTAGTAATTCTAACAAAATGCTA
>JAVHQG010000292.1:0-2111 GCA_036171035.1 Bacteroidales bacterium | reverse complement strand
ACCCTTCGGGTCAGTGTTTACGATACTATTGCAAGTGAGAAATGTTAGTAAATAAATGACTCTATTTTTATATTGATCCCCTATTTTGACCGCATCATATTATCAATAATTTTCAGCTTGTCTTTGTTTTGTTGAATATCCAATTTTGCTTTTTCTATTTTTTCTTTGAAATCTTTGAGAAGGGATTCAGCATTTTTAGATTTAGCAAAAAAGCCAATATTGTTTTCAAGTAGATTTAGATCAGCTTCAATTGTTTTAATTTTGTCAATGATTTTTGTTTTTTCGTTATACATTTTATCATCTGATCTATCTTCGTTCACGTAGTTTTCGACCTTATTTTTAAACTGCATCATGTCAATTTTTGATCGGTCGAGTTTTAGTTCGCTAAACTGTTTGTTGATAGCATCTCTGAATTTTTTTTGTATGTCATCTTTGCTTTTAATCGGGACATGACCAATTGATGCCCAATTGTTTTGAAAAGTTTTCAATGTATTGATGTTTTCATTGCTATCATCGCTTGGAACAAAAGAAATAACTTTCTCGATCAGATCGTTTTTAAGTTGCAGATTTTCTTTTTCAACATCAGCAATGGAGGATATGAATTTTTCTTTGTTTTGGAAAAAAGTATCGCAGGCTGCCCTAAATCTTTTCCAGATAAGATCAGCATGTTTACTGGGTGTTGATCCAATTTCTTTCCACTTTTTTTGAAGGTTAATGATTTCGTCGGTTGTCTTGCGCCAATCAGTGTTATCCTTTAACGCCTCAATTTCCATACATAATTCAATTTTCAATTGAAGATTGTTGTTCTGCTCATCTTTTAAATGTTTGAAAAATTCTTTTTTATTGGCAAAAAATATATCACAAATATCTTTAAATCTGTTGAATATTTTGGTGTTCATTTTTTTGGGAACAGCACCAATTGTTTTCCACAGTTTTTGTAATTCTATCAATTCGTTTGTCTTTTCTTCCCAGGCATGAGGTGTTTTGGGGATGATAGAAATAACTTCATCAGCCTTTTCACAAATCATTGTTTTGGCTTCAAGATTATTTTCCTGTTCATGTTTCAGTCCATCAAAATAATCCTGATGGCGTTTATTTATGCTGGTGGTAATAGCTTTAAACCGCTCCCAAACTTCTTCTTGTTTTTCGTGGATTACGGGACCAATTTCGCGCCATTGTGTATGAAGTTCTTGAAGTTTTTGAAAGGCTTTTGTAACAAGAGGTTCAAGCAAAAGTTCTTCAGCTCTGTCGCACAATTTATTTTTTCCCTCAAGATTTTTTTTAAGATCCAGATCGCGTGCTTCTTTATTAAGTTTCAGAATATCATAAAACATTTCAACATGGTGATGATAGGTCTGCCAAAGCTTGGTGACTTCAGGTTGTGGAACAGGTCCGGTATTGTGCCAACGTTGTTGTAATTCACGAAAATCCTGATATGTTTTATTTATTTTTTCTTTGCTGCTTACTAATATTTTTATTTCTTCAATAATCTGATATTTTGCTTTTAAATTTTCTAACTTATCATTTTCAATTTTTTCGTTATATGCAGTTTTCTGATCTTTATGTTTTTTATATAATTGTTTGAAAATGGTTTCTTGCTCATCTTCAATTTGCTTGAAATCTTCTAAAATACCACCTGCGTCGATAAAAGCCTTTTTCTTTTCGTCTAATTCTATTCGATGTTTTTTATAGAAATTCGATTTAATGTTTTCCACATCACTTATAATCTCTTGTACCGGTTTATTGGTAATAAGTTCATCGAGTAATTTGATGAGTTCTGTTTTGTTTAGAACGGACCAGTCAATTTGCTTGGACTCATTATGAGTTAACTCCACAGGATGGACATCCTCAATGGTCTTTTCAGTTGCTTCGTCTAAAATAATTTCAGCACATGGTTCTGTAACTATTGAGCCATTTGCATCCATTTCAGGAGTTTGATTTACATTTTCAGCTTGAGGGGTTGACTCATTTTCATTTACAACGGGAACATTTGATTGTTCTTCGTTTTGTTGATCATTTTGCATGTCGGTAGCCATCGTAATAATTTTTAATTAAATAAGACAATAAGTCTGTGTAGATAATTACATAAATAACAAATATTTCCTAAATAG
>JAVHQG010000291.1:0-11015 GCA_036171035.1 Bacteroidales bacterium | reverse complement strand
AACACGGCATACTGCTGGTAACAGTATGAGCGAGCCTGTGGGTTGTTTAACGAAAAATTGAAAATCACGAACACCATAAAAAACTAATAATATCTGTGAGTAAATCGGACATTATGGACAGACACTAAATAGTTCTTGTAAGAAAACTCAGTGTCAGATAAGAAAATGTCAAGAATGAGGCTTTTGTAAATGACTGTTTTCAAAACGAGAGTAACGAAATTATTGGCGTTTTCTTGCTGACACTAGTTACCTCAGTTCGAAATTTTTTCCAAGATAAACCCTTCTCACCTGTTCGTCTTCTGAAAGTTCTTTTGAAGTTCCTGCTTTCAATATCTCTCCTTCAAAAAGCAGATACGCTCTGTCAGTAATAGATAATGTCTCATGTACGTTGTGGTCGGTAATAAGTATTCCAATATTTTTTTGTTTCAATTTTGATACAATTTCCTGAATATCTTCAACTGCAATTGGATCAACACCCGCAAAGGGTTCATCAAGTAAAATAAAACTTGGATTTATGCACAGTGCGCGAGCTATTTCTGTACGGCGACGTTCTCCTCCAGATAGTTGATAGCCATTGCTTTTTCGGATTTTTTGCAAACCAAACTCATCCAATAAATTTTCAAGTCTTTCCCTTTGATATTCTTTCGTGTATGTTGACATTTCAAGAATTGCCCGGATATTGTTTTCTACACTAAGCTTCCGAAATACTGATGCCTCTTGAGCAAGATACCCTATTCCTTTTTCTGCTCGTTTATACATCGGATCTTTTGATATCTCTTTATCGTCAATATAAATTGTGCCAAAATTGGGTTTAATAAGACCTACAATCATATAAAATGTTGTGGTTTTTCCTGCACCATTCGGACCAAGTAATCCAACAATTTCTCCTTGTTCCACTTCAATAGAAACACCTTTTACAACAACTCTATTGCCATATTTTTTTACAAGGTTATCAGATCGAAGTTTCATTATTACTTTCTACAATTTTAATGGATTTAAAATAAATAATTCCCTTTTTTCAGTAAGTTGTTATATGTCTTACTACTGGATTATTTTTCTTATTCTATACTTCAGACATGTAACATCTAGTGAATTTTAATATTTTATACCCATTATGTTTCTGATTTTTTGACATAGACTTAATCAAAGCCAATTGCTATAGATTTGCTTTTTAAAACAGTATAATCGACTATTCTTTCAAACGTTTCTTGATTTCATCTCGAATAAGAGACGCATTTTCATAATCTTCATTGTCAATATACTTGTGCAATAATTCTTCAAGTTCTTCAAGGGATTGACTTTCAAATTCATTTTTAGTTTTTCCTGAAGCTGTTTGTTTTTTTGATTTCTCAATTTTTTCTACTTCATCTCCCTTATCAAAATTTAAAATAATTCCTGTTTTAGCTAATATATCTGCAGTCGTATAAATTGGGCATTTGAATTTTAATGCTAATGCTATTGCATCTGATGTTCGTGAATCAATTTTAATTCGTTCATAACCATTATCGAAAATTAGATCGGAGAAAAACACACCCTCTTCTAATTTACAGATATTCACCTCTATAAGATTAATTCCATAGGAAGATGCAAAATCAACAAAAAGATCATGTGTTAACGGCCGTGGTGGTTTTAGACTCTCTAGTTCAATTGCAATGGCTTGAGCTTCAGCACTGCCAATAATAATGGGTATGCGCTGATTACTGTCTTCATCAGCAAGTATTAAAGCATAAGCCCCTGATTGTGTTTGACTATAAGAAAGCCCCAGTACACTTAACTTGATTCGTTTCATCTTCACTATAACAGTTGTAAGCCTCTTTAAAAAAGAAATACAAAATTATAAGAAAAATTTATAAATTGCTAAATAATTTTCAACATTTGACAGTTATTTTAAAATTATTCTCAATAAATGTTTGTTAATTAAGATTCATTTTCTATTTTTGCAGTCCTTTAAAATAAAATTTACATATAAGATGTACGCAATTGTAGAAATAGCAGGTCAACAGTTTAAAGTTGAAAAAGACAAAAAAATATTTGTTCATAGACTAGAAGGTGAGGTTGATGCAAATATTACCTTTGATAAAGTATTACTGGTTGACGATGAAAGTAATGTAACTGTCGGTACTCCGGTGATTAACAATGCAAAAGTAGAAGTAAAAATTCTGAATCACGTAAAAGGTGACAAGGTTATTGTTTTCAAGAAAAGAAAAAGAAAAGGATATCAAAAGTCAAACGGGCATCGTCAACAGTTTACGCAGATTCAAATAGAAAATATAGTATTATAATTTAAATTATTGTAGGATGGCACACAAAAAAGGGGCAGGTAGTTCCCGAAATGGTAGAGAATCACATAGCAAAAGATTAGGTGTGAAAATATTTGGTGGCGAAACATTAAAAGCCGGCAACATTATTATTCGTCAAAGAGGCACAGTCCATTTTCCTGGAAATAATGTTGGAATGGGTAAAGACCATACTTTGTTTGCCCTTACTGACGGTATTGTTAGATTTAAAAAGACAATCAACGATAAATCTATTGTTTTTGTTGAGCCTGTTGCACAGGAGTAAACAGAATTTATGATATACTAAATCTCCTGAATGTTTCATTTTATTGAAATTTTTCAGGAGATTTTTTTTATTATTCATTAGCATGGCTTTATGCCGAAAACAAATTAAAATATTAAACAATGTTAACAGTAAAATTTATACAAGAAAATAAAGTAAAAGTGATTGAAAAACTAACTGTGAAAAATTTTAAACAGTTAGAATTAATTGATCAAGTTATTGAACTCGATAACAAACGAAAAACTGTTCAGAGTGAACTAGACAATCAGTTAGCTGAAGCAAATAATTTGGCAAAACAAATTGGTGCTCTCATGAAAGAAGGTAAGCAAACTGAGGCTTCAAGTGCAAAAGAAAAAACAGCAAAACTGAAAGAATCCACAAGGGAACTGGGTCTACATCTTGAGACAATAGAAAAGGAACTCAATAAAATTCTTGTCGTGATTCCTAATTTGCCCCACGAATCAGTTCCGGTTGGCAAAGGTGCAGACGATAATCAGGTTGTTAAAACTGGCGGAACAATGCCTGAAATGGAATCAGATGCTGCTCCACATTGGGATCTTGCAAAAAAATATGATCTGATAGATTTTGAACTCGGTGTTAAAATAACAGGTGCCGGATTTCCTGTTTACAAAGGCAAAGGTGCTAAATTGCAACGTGCCTTGATCAATTTTTTTCTCGATGAAGCTGAAAAAGCCGGATTCACAGAAGTTCAACCTCCAATTTTAGTAAATGAAGACTCTGGATTTGGAACAGGGCAGTTGCCCGATAAAGAGGGGCAAATGTATTATGTTGGAATAGATAATCTATATTTAGTCCCAACGGCTGAAGTTCCGGTTACTAATATTTTTAGAGATGTAATATTAAATGCTTCTGATTTTCCTGTAAAATATACAGCCTATACTCCCTGTTTCAGGCGTGAGGCTGGTTCATACGGTAAAGATGTACGTGGTCTAAACCGACTACACCAATTTGATAAAGTTGAAATTGTATGTATTGATAATCCGGAAAATTCATATAAAACCCTTGAAATAATGGTGAAACATGTTGAAAATCTCGTTTCTAAACTTGAGCTTCCTTATAGAATTTTACGACTTTGCGGTGGCGATATGGGCTTTACTTCATCGCTTACATATGACTTTGAGGTGTATTCGGCTGCACAAAAAAAATGGTTAGAGGTAAGCTCTGTCTCTAATTTTGAATCATTTCAGGCAAATCGCTTAAAACTTAGATTTAGAGATGCTGACAAAAAAACGCAATTGGCCCATACTTTAAACGGTAGTGCGCTTGCTCTGCCTCGAATTGTTGCTGCCATTCTTGAAAATAACCAAACACCCGGTGGAATTAAAATTCCAAAAGTATTAGTGCCTTACACAAAATTTGAAATGATTTAATGTGTTCTGATAAAACACGAAAACACTAAACCAATATTCTAAAAATTAATTAGTTCTTGTAGGAAAACTCATTGTCAGATAAGAAAATGTCAAGAATGAGGCTTTCGATGTTTTGAAAATCAAGGAGTTTACTTTTGTAAATGACTGTTTTCAAAACCCGGCATACTGCTAGTAACAGTATGAGCGAGCCTGTGGGTTGATTAACGAAATTATTGACGTTTTCTTGCTGACACTAATTATGAGTTTTTCTTTACTGCTTTACTAAGCGAAATGGGTTTACCTTGTTTTGTTGCAATTGGAAAAGCATCAGGGAAATAAGTTTGTATCTCTTTTTTTAGGTTTATGGCACTTTTCATGTCAACTTCATGCCCGATGCAATATTTATAACGACCATCAACATTGATTTCCTCAATATTTTGTAATCCATGAAATTCAGGAGAGTTAATAGGGATTGGCTTGATTGAAGATTTAATTTGAAGTTTAAAATAATAGTTCATCCCTGAGGAATCTGGTTTTTCGGCAGGATTTTCATTGTTCTTTTTTTGATTTTTTAATTCTTCGTCAATCTTTTTTTGCTTTTCTTTATCCTCTTTTTTCTTTTGTTTTTCTTCCTGCTTTTTAATTTTGTCCCATTGCTTTTCATCAAGCACATTAATGGTTCGTCCAAAATCGAACAATGAATATTGTACATATTTTTTTGGATTTTCTTTCACATCCATTAGCAGTTTATTTAGGCTTTTTGATGAATTTTGAAGATTCATATAAAGTGTGTCATTTTTCAACAATTGCCCAAGGGTACCTTCTCCACGATTAATTTTATCGAAAATGATAGCTGTCTGATCTAGTGTTTTATTGATATTATAAATTGTCTGTGCAAATTTTGTCCTTGTAAGCGAATCTGTAATGGCTGACATATTGGTGATGATGGTTGTTATTGCACCATTATTGTTTTTTAAATTTGTAGTGATCGCTTCCACATTAGCAAAAATAAGATTTAGCCTTGTAGTTTGTGATGAAACAAGTGTGTCAAGATTGCCCGATGAATGAGCTAAATTGTCAACTGTTAATTTAATGCTCTCAAAGCTTTTTGTAAGATTGTCTCTGGTTTGTGCATTAAAAATATATTTTATTATTTCAAGTGCCTGCTGCATCTCCTGCATCAGATTTTCAGCTTGTTTTTTTACAGGCAGCATTTGTACACTTACTTGATCTTTAAGACTTAATTCAACAGCGGAATACAGTGTATCTCCATCTTTATGATATGTTTTGTATGTACTTAACAGCAAATCAATAGCTTTGCTTCCCATAAGGTCAATACTGGTTATTCTGGCAACAGTGCTATCGGGCAGGCTGACCTCTTTCTTTGTGTTAAACATTACAATGAGCCTACCTGACTTGTCGGGATGAAAAGAAATAGAAACTACCTGACCTACTTTGAATCCGTTTATCATTACCGGACTCGAAGCTGTCAGCCCATCAATTTTATCGTAAATGGCGTAGTAATTAATCTCTTTATTGAAAATATTACGACCTTTAAGAAAGTACAATCCCCATATAAATGAAGCAATAGAGATTGTTATCACTATTCCAATAATCGTATATTTATACTTTTTAAAAGCCATTATATCGAGCCACTGTTTGGCTATTGTATATTATTCGTTAATATTTTATAAACATCCGGTAGTATTGGCTACTGAAAGTCAAGATGTCAAACCGTGCTAAAATTAATTTTTTATTTCTTTTTTTGCATCACTTACAGAAATTTTTTTCCCGTCTTTTATCGCAATAATAAAAGAATCAGGAAAATCAGTCCGAATAAGTTTTTGCAGATTCTCTATTTCATTAAAGCTGTTACTGCTGCAAACAGTATATTTGTATGTTCCTGCATTTTCTGATTCCTCTACATGCAATCCTTTAAATTGACTGGAAGTAAGGGGTATTCTTGTAGATGATGAAGTGATTTGTATTTTAAATAAAATTTCATTACTTTTCTGCACATTTTCTTTTCCATCTGTATGATTTGTCTCAACAATAGGATTCCCTGTAGAGGCACTGTCAATAACAATACTCACAGAATCCGGTTCTTGAATATCATCTGGAATTATTTTTTCTTTAACATATTCTGGCTTTATTACTTTAATTTCGTCGTTTTTAACTCCTTCGCGCTCATTCTTATATTTTCTAAATGCTGAAAAAATGGCAAAAGCTATTTGCTCTTGACCTGATTTGCTAACAAGATATGTCATCTCTTCTTTATTCGAAATAAACCCTATCTCAGTGAGTACACTTGGCATTGCCGTTTTCCACAAAACCAAAAAACCAGCTTGTTTAACACCTTTATCTTCTCTTTTTAAAGTTTTTTTATATTGTTGTTGCACTTGCATTGCAAAATTCAAACTTTGTTCAAGATAAGCATTTTGTAACATGGAAAAGATGATGTAAGCTTCCGGCGATTTCACATCAAAGCCTTCATACTCTTTAGAATAATCTTTTTCTTTCAAGATTACAGAGTTTTCTGCCATTGCAACATCTAGGTTTCCTTGTGTTTTATGAATCCCCATAGTATATGTTTCAGTACCTGAAGGTTCTTTCTTCTTACTAGCATTCACATGAATTGAAATAAATAAATCGGCTTTATTTTTATTAGCGATAGATGCCCTCTTATGAAGTTCAATAAATTCATCTTTATCGCGAGTAAAAATAACTTTAACATCTTTATAATATTTTTTAATATAATCTCCTAAATGAAGTGCAACGCTTAATGCTATGTCTTTTTCCATGCTGATGGTTTTTTTACCTATTCTATAAACAGCACCGGGATCCTTTCCTCCATGACCTGCATCAATAACCACAGTTTTCATTTTGTAGTTATTTCTAGATTGAGCCTTTGCCCGGGAAGGTATTATTTGTGTAAAAATAAGTAAAATTAAAAAAGAGAAATAGCGTTTATTAAGAAAATTACAACTTTGGAAATACCAATACATTAAAAATTCATATTAAATTTTTACTTTTGAAGTTTTATTTTTCAAAAGGAATCACGCAAAAATAGTAATAAAATTGTTTTATAGATTATTACCTTCTCTTTTTATCATTTTAGCAGGAATAAGTGTTGTCGTTGGATCAAGTGTCAACCAGAAGCATTTTTCTGGCTTATGCACTTTTGGCATACCTGATTCTACTGTTAAAAACACTAGCGTGCGCAAAGACGTTAATATTGATAGCATCACTCGTGTCCTTTCTCTTAAGAATGATACCTTAAAGCATAATACAACTAATCACAATCATGATTCTATTTCGCACAAAATTTCTCCAAATGCAGTTGATGAACCTATAAAATATGATGCTCTTGATTCCATTCGTTTTGATGTTGAGACGAAAAAAGTGTATTTGTATGGGAATGCGTTCATTAAATATAAAGATATTGAGCTTAAGGCGGCTTATATAGAACTCTCCCTTGATTCAAATTTAGTATTTGCCAAAGGGATAAAGGATTCTGCTGATAATTTAATAGGAAAACCGCAGTTTAAGGAGTCTGCTCAATCTTTTGATGCTGTTGAAATGACATATAATTTTAAGACAAAAAAGGGGCTGATTAAGCAAGTGATCACAAAACCTGAAGAAGGCACTATGTTACACAGCGAAAGGGCTAAAAAATTTGAAAATGATGTAATTTGCATCAAACATGGGAAATTTACTACTTGCGAATTAGAACATCCTCATTTTTATATTGCACTTTCAAAAGCAAAAGTAATTCCTGATAAAAAAATAATATCCGGACCAGCTTACCTTGTAATTGCTGATATTCCCGTACCGTTTGGAATTCCATTTGGTTTTTTTCCTAACAAAAAAGGGACACAATCGGGTGTTCTAATCCCTCAATATGGAGAGGAACAAAGCAGAGGCTTCTTCCTACGAAATGGGGGGTATTATTTTGCTATTAATAATTATGTAGATCTCGCTCTTACTGGTGATATTTATTCAAATCTATCGTGGGGTATTAATGCGGCTACAAATTACAAGGTTAAATATAAGTTCAGTGGAAATATGAGCGTGAAGTATAATGAAAATTTTTCAGGAGAGAAAACCGATACATTAACCTATAGACATAACAAATTGTATGCTATCACATGGCAACATAGGCAGGATCCTAAAGCTTGGCCAAACAGCACTTTCTCTGCCAATGTAAATGCAAGTTCCAGCTCATTTGACAGATATAATGCAAACAGTATCACGAGCAATTATGCTACAATGTTTACCAATCAGAAAATGTCGAGTATCAGCTATTCAAAGGTTTTCCCAAATACTCCCTTTAGTTTTTCAACAAATTTAAGGCATTCACAGAATAGCACTGACAGTACAATTATCCTGATATTACCTGATATGAATTTTAATATGAGCAGAATATTTCCCTTTAGGAGAAAGGAAAAGGAAGGTCAGTTGCAGTGGTGGGAAAATATTGGGTTGTCAATGACATCTTCCCTGCAAAATAGGGTTACAACTAAAGAATATAAGTTATTTACAAACGAAACCATAGATCGTTTTCAAAATGGTATTCAACATTCTATACCTTTAAGTACCTCATTCAAATTATTAAAATATTTTTCGTTTTCTCCTTCTGTTAGCTATAATGAACGTTGGTATTTTAATTCTATCACAAAAAAATGGAATGATTCATTGATTGTAAATGGTATAAAAGGAGCAATAAAAACTGATACAGTTAAAGGATTTAATAGGGTTTATGACTATAATTTATCAGCATCATTTTCCACAACTCTTTATGGAATGGTTCAGTTTAAGTCTGGCCCTGTAAAAGCCATCAGACATGTGCTTACTCCTTCAGTTTCTTTTAGTTATAGACCAGACTTTGGACAAGCGAAGTACGGCTATTACGACACGGTATTAGAGGTTCGCAGACTGAGCGGTTATGCAAATGATACGATTTACAGACAATATTCTCGTTTTGAAAATGCGATGTATGGCTCTCCCGGAGCAGGTAAATCAGGGTTAGTCAATTTTAATTTGGGGAATAATCTTGAAATGAAGGTTAAAACAAAAGATACCATTGAACCTATTAAAAAAATCAGGATTTTTGATATATTCAGTTTCTCTTCTAGTTACAATATTGCCGCCGATTCAATCAATTGGTCACCAGTGAATGTTAATGTTAGCACTAATCTATTTAAAATGATAGACTTACACTTTAATAGTATTGTTGATATGTATGCTGTTGATTCGTTATTGGGAAAAGGATGGACTAGAAGAAATATTTTTGAATCAGAGAAATCCGGAAAAATCGGTCGAATAACATATGGAAACATGTCTATTGGTTGCAATTTTACTTCGGTTCGAAAAAAGCAAGCTGCTCTTGTCGAAAGTCAAAACACTGCGGCGAAGAGCCGTGTAAGTTCAAAATATGATGCTGACGGTTATGCGATTTTTAGAATTCCATGGAATTTGAATTTATCGTATAACATCAGGTATGACAAGCCTTATAATACTGAAAAAATTACTCAAACCCTTTCGTTAACCGGTAATTTTGAGCTAACGTCTAAGTGGCGAGTCAATGTTAGAACAGATTATGATTTCATTTCTAAAAAGTTTGTGAATGCGTCTGTTGACATTAACAGAGATCTTCATTGTTGGGAGATGAGTTTCAATTGGGTTCCGTTTGGTATGTACAAAAGCTACTTTTTTAGAATCAATGTAAAATCTTCAATATTACAGGATCTAAAATTAGAACGACGAAAAAATTGGCTCGATAATCTTGAACAGCAAAATTAATCCATAATACTATGCGAATTTCATAATGTATTCTTACTTCACGCATATTCGCATTTATCAACACATTGAAATATAGATTTTTAGTTATATTTTCATTTGTTAATATTAGTTTGTTTATGTTACAGTAATAAAATTGATATCATATGTTTACTTTTGTATGTCAAATAAGATAAATATTTAATTTATTAATATTATTATAAATTTTAATTTTGATATTAATTATTTTATTATCAAACATGTATAAATGCGAATTTGAATTATTGCAGTATAGAATTATCAATTCGCATACATTTGTTTAATAAATTAGTTATTTGTATTAATGGAAATGCTTCATGATTCAAGAATAAAAGGACACTTAGCAGTATTTGGTTCAAATCTGATATATGGTTTAAACTATGTTATAGCAAAAGGTGTAATGCCTGGATATATGGCTCCACGTGCTGTGATTTTTTTAAGGGTATCCACGGTAATGGTGCTATTTTGGATAGTTAATCTTGCAAAGGGAAGAGAAAAGATAAGTAAGAAAGATTATTTAAAGATACTTGTTTTGTCTGTTTTTGGAGTTGCAATTAATCAAATCATGTTTTTTGAAGGGTTGAATCTTACTACACCAATTAACTCTTCTATTATCATGACTGCAACTCCGATATTGGTGCTTTGTTTTTCTGCTATAATCTTAAAAAGTAAAATTACTTTGATAAAGCTTACTGGAATTATTTCAGGCTGCGTCGGAGCGATATTGCTAATCTTGAAAAATGGGGAAATTTCCTTTAATTCAGCAACATTCACCGGCAATCTATTTACGTTTATTAATGCTTCTTCTTTTGGACTATATCTGGTACTCGTAAAATCAATTACTTCAAAATACAGTCCAATTACCATCATGACGTGGCTTTTTACATTTGGATTTATTATTATACAACCATTTTGTCTTGAGCCTTTTTTGCATACAAATTTTGCTATGATACCTTATGACATATGGCTTTCACTATTTTATATTGTGATTGGAGCGACATTTTTCGCCTATCTTTTATACAATTATGCTCTTGTGAACTTGAGTGCCACAGCTACAAGCAGCTACATTTATCTACAGCCAATCATAGCGACGATTGTTGCGCTTTTTTTAGGCAAAGATTTTCCGGGTATCGTTGAGTATGTCTCTGTATTTCTGATTTTTGCAGGAGTATATTTAGTGTCAGCAAGAAAACGCCAATAATTTCGTTACTCTGTTTTTGAAAACAGTCATTTACAAAAGTAAACTCCTTGATTTTCAAAACTACGAAA
>JAVHQG010000290.1:0-2143 GCA_036171035.1 Bacteroidales bacterium | reverse complement strand
CAAATAAAACAAATGGCTGAAGCTAAATCGGAATTAAACTTTATTTGATATTCTATTTTAATATTTTCCTCAACAAACGTAGATTCAAATAGCTTACAATAACCCCTGTTAAGATTAATAACATTGTTGTAAGCCTTGTGTTTGCATATTTCCCCATTACTTTATCCGACGATGTTAGATAAATCTGCATAAAAATCGTAAACGGCAACTGAATGCTCAACATCATTTGCGATATTATCAAGCCTTTTAATGGATCGGCTATGAACATTAAAATAATGAACGCAGCAATGAGCACAATTAATATACCTGTGCGTGTATGGTTGCCTTTTATATCGTAAGACTCGCCCCATAAACCTGCAAATACCGAGCCTCCGGAAATATATTTTGTGGCTGCTTCGGATAAACACAAGCCAGTAACGATCCTAAGGTGAGCAACATGGCGGAATAATATTGAAGCAAATATAACCATCTCGGAAATGTTATTAATGGTATTTTTGTATTATTAATAGGTTTCGTTACTTTTACAAAAAAAATAATGCAGATAAAATTCCCCCATAGTATTTTTTTATTGCTTTTTATATTTTTTGTTGCTCGCAGTAGTGCAGAAATTAATATTGCAAACAGCATTGAATGGATTATGTGCCAGTCTGATCTTGTTGTTAAAGGAAATGTAACATATGTTGATATGAAGGGCGATAAACTTAGTTGTACAATAGAAATAACTGAAGGGTTAAAAGGAACTCTGTCAGTAACTACGCTGGATTTTACTTTGCCATCGTCAAAATCAATGACAGACAGGCTTAAGAAAATTATGGTAGGCAATAAAGATATTATTGTATTTCTTAAGAATAACAATGTGGAAAAGAAGAAAATGCCTGCTGAATATACGCCAATTTGCGACGATGGTAGTGGTTTATATTATGTAGTAGATTTATCTGATCCAATGAATATGTTGATTTCTGCCAGCGATTTTAAGGTGTTAAAAGATCCTATATCAATCATCCAAAAATGTAAATATATAGCTTCACAAGTGAATACAATTCTTGATAAGAAGAAACGTTTTGAATTTAAAAAATATTTTCTGAGTGTCCCTTTTGAGACAGAAGCATATTATGTGATTTATTCCGGCAGCAGTTGTTTTCTTTATGTCCCAGATGCTTTATTCCCAGCAGCAAAATCAGATTTTCAAAAATAGATATGTGCAAAATTATTTTTATTATCATCATTAGCAGCAGCATGTTTATTTCATGTGAAAGTGAATACACACCGAAACCAAATGGGTACTTAAGATTAGATTTTCCTAAAAAAGTATATCAGCAATATCAATCAGATTGCCCCTTTACATTTGAATATCCTCAATATGCTAAAATAGACATAGACAAATCAATACACGCAGAACCATGCTGGATAAATGTGGTGATTCCTTCTTTACGAGCAAAAATTTATTGTAGCTATAAAACCATGAGTAAAGATGTGAATCATTATTTAGAAGATGCTCGGACAATGGTATATAAACACACAGTAAAGGCCGATGCAATCAATGAAAAAGCATTTGTAAATAAAGAAAAAAAAGTTTATGGAGTTTTATATGATATTAAGGGAAATGCAGCTTCGTCTGTACAATTTTATCTTACAGATAGCGTAACCCATTTTCTTCGAGGAGCTCTCTATTTTAATGCAGAGCCAAATAAAGATTCGCTCGCTCCGGCAATTAAATTCATACATCAGGATATTGAGCGATTAATTGAAACTTTTCAATGGAAATGATTTTTTATTGTAACTGCTAAATAAGATTTATGGCTCTTGTTTTAAAAAAGCAAATACATGGCGAGGCTGTTCTTGCTTTTTGGAAAATGGAGGAGGAGTCCTGCACATTACTATATCAATATCCATTACATGACCAGGAAAAAGAGATATTCGCTACATTCCAGATTGAAAAACGGAAACGAGAATGGCTGGTTGTAAGGATCATGGTGCGTCTTATATTAGGTAGAAATCAAAGGATAGAATATAAAAAGAATGGGCAACCGTTTCTGCCTGAAAGTGATTATGAAATTAGTATCTCTCATTCTAAAGATTATGCTTCCATTATTGTAACACAACATCAAGTTCATGCACCGGGGATAGATATTGAATTTATATC
>JAVHQG010000289.1:0-11099 GCA_036171035.1 Bacteroidales bacterium | reverse complement strand
GGTTATTCAAATTAAATCCCTTCGGGATTAATATAAAAATGAAGTGAGAAATGTCATTTATTTATTTATTAGTAATCAAATTGTAATGAAGAGCAGAGAGATATTTATCATTATTCTATTATTAATTGTTTCAACCCTTTCTTATTCTCAAAATGGTAGCATTAGGGGCTTTGTGTACGAAAAAGAAAATGGAGAACCCATGATGTTTACAAATGTTTTCCTAAAGGGAACTACCATTGGCTCTTCAACTGATGTAAATGGCTATTTTAATATTTCAAAAGTTCCTCCTGGAAATTATACTTTGATGGTTACAACTGTTGGATATGATTCTATTAAAATTGATGTTAAAGTAAGTCCTGGAACAATTCTTACACAAAAACTACAGATGGAAAAAGCATCCATTGCTTTAAAAGAATTTGTGGTTTCTGCTGACAGACAAGATGCTGTTGCTGAAGTGAGAACATCTGTTGTTAAAGTATCTCCTAAGCAGATAAAACAAGTGCCTACCGTCGGTGGGGAACCCGACTTCGCACAATATGTGCAAGTGCTACCCGGTGTTATTTTTACAGGCGATCAAGGTGGGCAACTCTACATCAGAGGAGGCTCTCCTATTCAAAATAAAGTTTTACTCGATGGTATGACCGTTTATAATCCTTTCCACTCCATTGGCCTTTTTTCCGTGTTTGATTCCGATATTATTAGAAATGCTGACGTCTTTACCGGTGGATTTAATGCCGATTATGGAGGAAGAGTTTCGTCTATTATGGACATTACAATGAAAGATGGAAACAAAAAAAGATTTTCCGGAAAGCTTGCTTCCTCTACTTTTGGTTCAAAACTTTTACTCGAAGGACCTATTGTTAAACAATCTGAAAATGGTGCCAGTGCCTCATTTATCTTTTCGGGTAAAACATCTTATTTAGAACAATCTTCAAAATATCTATATACATACATTGATACAGCAGGACTGCCTTTTAATTTTACCGACCTTTATGGAAAAGTGTCTATTAATGCTGATAATGGAACCAAAGTAAGCTTTTTTGGGTTTAATTTTACCGATCAAGTAAAGTATCGCGCTATTTCAGATCTTAACTGGGAATCTACAGGAATTGGCGCAAATGTGATTCTTGTTCCTGCCGGATCAAGTGTTTTAGTGAAATCAAATTTTTCCTATTCGCAATATGGCATCACATTGGTAGAAAAAGATGGACTCCCTAGAAACAGCACAATTGGTGGATTTAATTTTGGACTCAGTTTCCTATATTTTCTTGGAAAAGACGAATTATATTATGGTGTCGAAGGTCTTGGATTTAAAACAGATTTCAAATATTATAACTCCATCGGAAGGTTACTACAACAAGCACAAAACACATCTGAAATGGCCGGATTTATTAAATATAAACACAACTTCGGCAACTTGCTTTTTGAACCAGGCTTAAGGATACAGTATTATGCTTCGCTTTCAAAAGTATCCCCTGAACCTCGTTTGGGAATGAAGTATATTGTGTCAGACAAAATACGTATCAAACTTGCAGCCGGAATGTATTCCCAAAATTTTATCAGTGCCAACTCCGACAGAGATGTAGTAAATTTATTTTCCGGATTTCTTTCCGGACCGGAAACAGGTGCACTCCCCGCTCAATTCGATGGGAATCCTGTTAATCACGCACTTCAAACTGCAGCACATTTTATTCTTGGAACAGAATATGACCTCACAAAACATATAAATGTAAATGTCGAAGGATATTATAAAATAAATACTCAAATTACAAACATAAATAGAAATAAACTATTTGACGATACTCCTGAAAATGCTAGCAAAGATGATTATCTGAAAAAAGATTTTGTGATTGAAACCGGTAATGCTTATGGGGTTGACTTTGTTGTAAAATACGATTACAAAAGAATTTATTTATGGTGCGTTTACTCCCTTGGATATGTTGACCGATATGATGGCATGATTACTTATAACCCTCATTACGACAGGCGGCACAATGTTAATTTAGTTGGAAATTACACTTTTGGGAAAAGTTTAAACTGGGAATTTAATGTGCGTTGGAATCTCGGCTCAGGTTTCCCATTTACACAAACACAAGGATATTATGAACTGCTCCCTTTTAACAATGGTATTAACACGAATTATACAAATGCAAATGGGCAGGTAGGCGTTATTTATGGAGATCTGGACAAAGGTCGTTTGCCTTATTATCACAGACTTGATGTGTCTGTAAAACACGCATTCGATGTTGGAAAGGAAGCACAGCTTGAAGCAACAATTGGTATTACTAATGTCTATAATCGGGAAAATATTTTCTATTTTGACAGAATTATACAGGAACGTGTAAATCAGTTGCCGTTTATGCCTAGTGCCGGAATCAATTTTACATTTTAAATTCATTATTTTTTTGGTAAATCATTTAAAATCTAAAATTCAAACATTTAGTACACTATGAAAAGTCTTTTAACCCCTAAATCCCCTAAAGGGGACTTTAAAGGCACACTGAATTTCAGCGTTTTCCCTTTAGGGATTAAGGGTAAAAAATGCTAAAATTTATAAAAATAGACTTTTCGGAGAGGGTTCAAAAATTTAGAATTAAATATTAAATTAAATATGTCCACAAATTATATTTTCGTAACAGGCGGGGTCACGTCATCGCTTGGTAAAGGTATTATTTCAGCTTCTCTTGCAAACCTGCTTCAGGCACGTGGATTTACGGTAACCATTCAAAAACTTGATCCATACATCAACATTGATCCCGGAACGATGAATCCATACGAACACGGCGAATGCTATGTTACAGATGATGGTGCCGAAACCGATCTTGATCTGGGACACTATGAACGATTTCTAAACATCACTACATCTAAAGCAAACAATGTTACTACAGGTAAAATATACCAGACGGTAATCAACAAAGAACGAAAAGGCGATTTTTTGGGAAAAACAGTACAGATTATTCCTCATATTACTGATGAAATAAAGCGTAGAATCAAATTGCTAGGTAAAAATAATCGCTATGATTTTGTGATTACTGAAATCGGTGGGACAGTAGGCGATATTGAGTCTCTGCCTTATATTGAAGCCGTACGACAGCTAAAGTGGGAAATGCCAACACATTCTCTTGTTATCCATCTTACATTAGTCCCTTATTTAGCTGCTGCCGGTGAGCTTAAAACAAAGCCTACACAGCACTCTGTAAAAATGCTTCTTGAAAATGGCGTACAACCCGATATTCTGGTATTACGTACAGAAAAAAGCCTTACAACTGATATTCGTAAAAAAGTTGCACTGTTCTGCAATGTTGATATAAACTCAGTTATTGAATCGAAAGACGTTTCAACCATTTATGAGGTTCCTCTTTTGATGCACAAAGAAAAACTCGATAGTACGGTTCTTGCAAAACTTAATATCCCATCCGATAAAGAACCTGAACTTACACGTTGGTCTGAATTTGTAAATAATATTAAGACTCCTGTTTCTGAAGTTACAATCGGTCTAATTGGCAAATATGTTGAATTAGTTGATGCATACAAATCTATAAATGAATCTCTTATCCATGCCGGCGCAGTAAATAAATGTAAGGTAGTTATCAAACGAATTCAATCTGATAACATCACTACTGAAAATGCTACAGAAAAATTAAAAGGTCTCAATGGCATTTTAGTTGCGCCTGGATTTGGACTCAGAGGCATTGAAGGCAAAATTCTGGCTGTGAAATATGCACGTGAAAATAATATCCCTTTCCTCGGAATCTGCCTTGGTATGCAATGCGCTGTTGTTGAATTTGCCCGCAATGTTTTGGGCTACAATGATGCCCATTCCACAGAAATGGATCATGGCACAAAGCATCCTGTTATTGACCTGATGGAGGAACAAAAACAGGTAATTGAAAAAGGCGGTACAATGAGACTTGGTGCATATGTTTGTAATCTGAATAAAAAATCTCACGCTTTTGCTGCTTATAAAAAAATAGAAATAAGTGAACGCCATAGGCATCGCTATGAATTTAATAATCTGTACCTCCCCGAATTTGAAAAAGCAGGCATGGTTCCAGTTGGGATGAATCTTGAGATGAATTTGGTTGAAATCTTTGAGATTCCGTCACATAAATGGTTTGTTGGCGTTCAGTTCCATCCTGAATTTAAAAGCACTGTTCTAAATCCACATCCTCTGTTTGTTGATTTTGTAAAATACTCAAAATTAGATAAATAAGTAATATTTTTTTTAATAATAAAATCACTTTCTGCTGTTAAGAATCATTTTGTTATTCAAAAAAATAGTTTAGGTTTGTAACTCGCACAACAAACGATAAACTTCTTATTTTATGAAATATATGTTACTCATTTGGCTTGTAGTTTCTGCAATTACAGGTTTTGCTCAAGATACCAAAATTGAACAACTCGAACAAAAAGACGACGGTCTTTGGTATAAAATTGAAAACAATGCCCCTTTTTCAGGCAGATGTGTCGATTTTTATGAAAATGGGAAACTAAAATACGATGGAATTTTCAATAACGGTAAAAAAGAAAAGTGGGCAGAATTTTTTGATGATGAACTACAAAGTTTTGTTGGTAACTATAAAGATGGAAAACTTAAGGGTAAAGTAACATTCTACTACCCTAATGGTCAAATCAAAGAATCTGGAGATTACGTTAACGATAGGCGTGATGGGAAATGGGAAGAATGGGATGCATATGGGAAACAGAAAAAAATTGTTGAATATAAATACACTTTTGAAGGAGACAAAAACAATCCTACAGCCGAAGGCGTCCTGAAAGATGGTAAAAAATTTGGTAATTGGTCTTTTTCTGCAAATGGAACAAAAGAAAAATCACAAACCTATTTGAATGATATTTTAGAAGGCGT
The DNA here is from genome assembly GCA_036171035.1 of Bacteroidales bacterium. Classification (GTDB taxonomy): domain Bacteria; phylum Bacteroidota; class Bacteroidia; order Bacteroidales; family GWF2-35-48; genus GWF2-35-48. Next base: position 6,232 of record JAVHQG010000289.1, on the reverse strand, counting down.
TTCCATTTGGTGGTATCCTAATGGGTCAAGAAAACAATTAACTACTTATGCCGGAAATATTGAAAATGGAAAACACATTGAATGGTATGAAAATAATCAAAAAAAAATAGAAGGAATTTTTAAAAATGGAGTAAAAGAAGGGAATTGGAACGAATGGGATGAAAGTGGAAACCTAAAAGCTCAAGCTGAAAATAAAACAAATATCAAATATTACGATAATGGTGAAAAACAGGAAGAAATCACTCTTTTAAATGGCAAACGAAATGGACTCGCTATCTGGTATTATTCAAATGGACAAAAACAAAATCAAGAGACTTACGTGAATGGAAACCCTGATGGCATTTTCACTTGGTGGTACGAAAACGGGAAAAAGAAAAAAGAAGGCAATATAAAAAATGGAAAAGAAGATGGTGTTTGGACAATCTTTCATGCAAATGGTGCTAAAAAAGAAGAAGGCACATATAATAGCGGTATTAAAAACGGAAAATGGCAAAAATGGCACGAAAACGGAAAACTTCAAAGTGAATTAAATCTTGATAACGGAAAAAAATCAGGCACACAAGCCGAATTTCATGCAAATGGACAAAAAGCTTTTGAAGGAACTTGCAATGATGGTAAGCTCAATGGAAGTGCTGTTTATTGGAACGAAAATGGAGTAAAAATATTAGAAGGTAATTTCAAAAACGATAAAAAAGATGGGACATGGATCGAATACGATAAAAAAGGCGATAAAAAAAGAAACATTGTTTACAAATTATACCTTGAAAAACATGAAAATGGGGCAACATACATTGAAGGAGCATACAAAGACGACAAGCAAGATGGTTTATGGACTTGGTGGTATGTAAACGGACAGAAACAATCTGAAGAAGAGTACGACACAGGCGTGCTGAATGGTGAAGCAAACAAATGGTTTGATGATGGTGCCGTGAAATTTGAAGGCTCATATGTTAAAGGTAAACCCGAAGGAACAAATACTGAATGGTATAAAAATCGAACAAAAAAATCTGAAAAATCATATGTAAACGGAAAATTGCACGGACCAGCACTTGAGTTCTATGAATCAGGTCAAAAAATGTCGGAGGGTAAATATAAAGAAGGCAAAGAAATAGGTAAATTTCAAACTTGGTTTGATGACGGCTCAAAGAAATCTGAAAAAACATTTAAAGATGGAACACCCATAGGAAAATATTCTGAATGGTACAAAAACAAAACAAAAAAATCTGAAGGTGAATATCAAAACGGGAAAGAAACAGGCATCTGGACGAGTTGGTATGAAAATAGCCAAAAAGAATCTGAAGTAACATATGTGGAAGGAAAAAAAGAAGGTGCTTTAGCTGAATGGTACAGCAATGGTAAAAAGAAAAAAGAAATTTCATACAAAGTAGGAAAAGAACAAGAAGCTTTTAACGAATGGTTTGAAAATGGAACTAAAAAAACTGAAGGTCGTTTTAAAGATGGCGTAAAAGTTGGAAAATGGGTTACCAATTTCAATAACGGAAAAAAAGAATCTGAAGTCTTTTATATAAATGGAAAAGAAGATGGAATATATCTGTTAATGTATGAAAATGGTAGTAAAAATACAGAAGGGAACTATAAACAAGGCATCAAAGAAGGAACATGGAATACATGGTTTGATAGTGGGAAACCAAAAACAGAAGGCGCTTATACTGCTGATAAGAAAAATGAAAAATGGAAAGAATACGATACTGCCGGATTTGTTTGGGAAGGAATATATACCAATGATCTGAAAGAAGGCACATGGATTAAATATGATTCCACAGGTGTTGGCAAAGATGAAGTGAACTACAAAGCAGGTAAGGTGATTAAGTAAATAATCATACTTCAAACACTATGAACAGAAAATCTTGGTTTATTGTTGCTATAACATGTTTTGCCAATATTATTTTTGCCCAAAATCCCAATCCTGTTGTTTTAATTTCAGGGAAAGTGTTGAACGAACGAAACATGAAACCAATTGAAGCAAAAGTGGTGTATGAATATCTTCCCGAAGGCACAGAAGCAGGGATTGCCCGAACAGATCCCACAAATGGAGCATATAAAATTATTCTTCCTTTTGGTAAAAATTATGGCTTCATGGCATTAGCGGAGGGCTATTATAGTGTGACAAAAAACCTTGACGTAACTACATTAAAAAAATACACTGAAATTGATGAACAAAACCTGTTTCTAGCACCCGTTGAAGTAGATCAGGTGGTACGCTTAAATAATATTTTCTTTGAAGGGAAAACGAGCAAAATTGCCGCTGAATCTCTTCCTGAACTCAACAGGTTTGCAGCTTTTCTTAAAATAAATAAAAAAATTGAAATCGAGATTAGTGGTCACACCGACAACCAAGGGAAACCGGATGAATTACTAAATCTTTCGATCAGCAGGGCTCAAGCGGTTGCCGATTACTTATCTGAAAATAAAATTGATGGAAAACGATTTACAATTGTTGGGTATGGCGACAAGCAGCCTATTGGATTCAACAAATCTGAAGACGGACGCGAAATGAACCGTCGTATTGAGTTTAAAATCACAAGCCTTATAAGAACGAAGAAAAAGTAGATTCTAATAATTTCAGAACCTAACTCCTATCACAAGAATATCATCAATTTGCTCGTATGGTTCATTTGTTACGGGATCAATAAAAGCTTTCCAATCTTCAATAGATTTATCAAGAAATTCACCCTGTTCTACCATTGATTTATCCTGCATTGCTACAACAGTATTTTTAAATTGCTTTGACATGAATTTTTTCCCTTTCGGTCCACCAAACTGATCTTCATATCCGTCTGAATTCATGTATATTGTATCACCTTTTTGCAGTTGAATCACGTTATCAGTAAATGGCTTCATCTCTTCATAAATTGCAATTGGCATTTTATCTGCCTTGTATTCTGTAAGCTCCGCGTTCCTAACAAGATACAATGGGTTGTTTGCACCTGAATAATGCATTTCAAGTGTTTCCATATTGATAGCCGTAAAAACAATATCCATTCCATCTTTTTGCTCCCCTACTACACCCTTTTGCTGTAATGATTTCACAACATATGCTCTGAGTTCATTTAACGCCATAGCCGCAGTCACAACATGCGATTTGCTCACAATCTCATTTAAAAAGGAAATACCTAACATGCTCATAAACGCTCCGGGAACACCGTGTCCGGTGCAATCTGCAGCAACTATAACAAGCCAATTCCCACGCTTGGTCATCCAGTAATAATCGCCGCTCACTATATCTTTTGGTTTAAAGATGATAAAATAATCATTAAGGAAACTATCAATATAATCTGCCCTTGGCATCACAGCAGATTGAATTCGTTTCGCATAGCGGATGCTGTCCATCACTTCATGATTTTTCTCTTCCACTAACTGCTTTTGTATTTCAATTTCATCGCGCTGCGCCTCAATTTCCTCTTTTTGTTGCATGATGTGCTGATTTTTTAATTCCAGATCAGCATGTGATTTTTTCTTCATTCTGTAACGATTATATATGAAGAATACAGTAATTAGCAAGGTAAGTAATCCAATCACAGATGCAATTACAATGAAGCGTTGGCGCGTTGCCTGCACTTCTTTTTCTTTGCCCATGATCTCTATCTGATGCTGTTTTTTATCTGAATCATATTTAGTTTGCATTTCGGTTAACTTACCGTTCATTTCTTGATTTACAACAATCTCTTTTGCAATGATATATTGATCTTTATATTCCAGTGCTTTATCTATTTGTCCTAACATTTTATAGGTGTCGGAAAGCTTTTGAAGATTGCTTAAATATAAAGCAGAAACATTTATTTCTTGAGATATAGCAAGACTTTTATTGTAAAAATCAAGTGCCGTAAGATAATTTTTCATTTCGTTATAAATACCGGCAATATGAAATAATGAACGTGCCATGCCTTCTTTATTATCAACCTCTTCCTGTAAATTCAATGCTTTCTGATAGTATTCAAGTGCTTTTTTATAGTCTGCACTCATTTCATATTCATCGCCAATATTTATCAAAAGCGTTGCCATATCTGAATTTGTGGAATTGGTATTCTGCAAAATATCTAATGCTTTCAAATAATATTCCACTGATTTTTTATGATCGTTCAACTCTTTATACACATTTGCGATATTGTTCAAACAAGCAGCATAATCTGATCCTTTTGAATCCATTTGTTCATATATATCTAATGCTTCTTTAAAATATTCAATAGCCTTATCGTTCTGTTTTAGCTTCATATATACAGGTGCAATACAGTTTAATGAATTTGCAATGCCTGCATTGTAATTTAGTTCCTGTGATATTTTCAGATTCTGCTGATATAAATCAATAGCTTTTTCAAAATCGCCCTGCATAGTATATACTTTTCCAAGAATACTTTGTGTAGATATTATTTTCTTTTTATCACCAACTTCTTTGCGCAGAACAAGAGATTTCTGTAAAAATGTCATGGCTTTTTTGTAATCACTCCATTCAATATAAATGCTCGCAAGCTTATCGTCAACCGCTGCAATTTTATCTTTTACATCAGCACTATCTTTTTTTGGTGATTTCATGAAATTTGCCATTGCTTTTTCAAATTGTACCTTTGATGAATCAAGCTGACTATTTTTTTGAAATACTTCGCCAAAAGATAGATAAAAATTACCCAGCTCTTCAAAATTTTTCAATGAAACAAATATTCCAATGGCTTTTCTGTGATAGATTTCAACCTTTTTAGCATCCTTAAGTTTTCCATATGCATAGCAGATATTATTCAACGATTTTGAAATTCCATCAATATATTTTTCTGTATTACTCAAGGCAAATGAAGATTCAAAATATTTAATAGATTGTTCCAATTGATCTCTTACAACACAGACTTTACCAAGATTATTCAATGCAATTGATTGCTCAATTTTGTTGTTCTGCTTCTTTGCTTTTTCAAGTGCTTCGTTTGCTAAGTCATTACTTTTATCAACCGATACACTGCGATATTTGTCTGCTAGATTGTTCAATAATTTTAATTCATCTGCACCTTTTGAAGCTTTAAGTTTATGTTCAAGCATTTCAATCTGCGCATGAACGTCTTGTGAATACAATAAATGATCTGCATACAAGAACAGTGCTATTAGAATAAAGAGTTTATAAAACATTGATTTCATCAGCAAAAATTTTATTATTAATTGTCACATGGAACTTTATGTTTGCAATTTTGTTCACGAGTTCTTGTGATAATTCATTTGTGTATGTGTTTTCGCAAACATGTTCGTTTCTTATTTATATTTATCAAAAATAAATATTTTTCTCAATTAATTAATTACTAGGTCGATTAATTTTTAATTTTGCAAAAACAGATAACAAAATTTAGTGTGTACAGATACTTTATAGAACTTTCTTACAATGGCAAAAATTATCATGGTTGGCAGCTACAACCAAATGCTGTTACTGTTCAGGAAATCCTTAACAAATCGCTTTCGCTGATATTAAAAACTACCATAGAAACTACTGGTGCAGGCAGAACTGACACAGGTGTTCATGCAAATTATTTTGTAGCTCATTTTGACATCTCCAATAAAATTGAACATCCGCAAACTCTCATAGGGAAGCTAAATAGTTTTCTTCCTTTCGACATCAGTATTAAGAATATTTTTCAGGTTGCAAATGGAGCTCATGCTCGTTTTAGTGCTGTTTCTCGCACATATGAATATCATTTATGCACAATCAAAAATCCGTTTTTAAATGATTTCGTATGGCATTTTTATAAATCGCTAGACACACCTCATATGAATGAGGCAGCCTCTGTATTGCTTGAATTTTCTGATTTTACGAGTTTCAGTAAAGTTGATACAGATTCTAAAACCAATATCTGTAAAATCAAGGAAGCATACTGGAAAATTAGCGATGATGGGGTACTTGTATTTACCATTACTGCAGACCGATTTTTGCGAAATATGGTTCGTGCAATTGTTGGAACGCTTGTAGAAGTTGGGTTGCATAAAATTTCAATTGATGACTTTCGCATTATCATTGAGAGCAAAAACAGATGCAATGCAGGTCAGTCAGTACCATCACAAGGGCTTTTTCTAACGAAGATTGAGTATCCTGAATTTTAAATATTGGAGAAATAAAAATAAAGCAAATTGCAACTGTTTTAACAATATAACTTGTAATCGCTATTCAGTAAAAAACATATAAAGTAAGTAACTAACATTTCTCACTTGCAATAGTATCGTAAACACTGACCCGAAGGGTGGG
>JAVHQG010000288.1:0-2154 GCA_036171035.1 Bacteroidales bacterium | reverse complement strand
CAAATTATATTGTTTTTATTTGTGTTCACGATTGCTTTTAGCAAGTCATATATGGCTGTGTTTTTGTAATCATGTTTGTTTCACAGAAAATATTTCTAATTGTACGGTAAAATAAATAATAAACTTTGTGATAAACAAATATTTTTGAATATTTTATTATTTTATTCAGTTATTCAATAATTTTTAATTCAGTTCTTCTATTTTTAGCTTTCCCTTCAGCATCTTTATTTGGAGCTATAGGTTGAGAATCTGCGTAACCTGTAAATTTAAGTCTTTCTTTTGCAATGCCTTGATTGGATATGTATTCATATACTGATCGAGCTCTGTTTTCAGATAGCTTTTTGTTAATTTGTTTGGTTCCTGAATTATCGGTGTGACCGCTTATTTCAATATTCACAGTATTATTATCCTTTAAGAAATTAATAATTTTATTTAGTTCAACCTTTGATTCATTTTTAAGGATAAATGAATTTGTTTCAAAGAAAATATTTTTAAGAATAATTTTATCTCCAATTTTTATAATTTGCAAAGGGATATCAATTTTAAAAGGTTCAGTAAGGGCTGTGTTATTTTTCAAAGAAAAATTTTCAGAAAAAAACAGGTATCCTTTTTTAGATACATTTAATGCGTAATTTTTGTTTGTAGGCAATGAAATTAGAAATTCCCCATTAGAAAAATTTGATTTTGCTTCTATAACAACTTCTGTTGACTCCAAGTCAATCAACTCAAATTTAGCTTCAATATTTTGATCCGTAATTGCATCAAAAACTCTACCTTTCACATATGTTACAGGGGTAGGTCTGGCCTCAGGATATAATTCAAATTCATATAAATCCATACCGCCAAATGAATCCTCCCTTTTTGATGAAAAGTAGGCTTTATTTCCTTTTGCATTTACGATAAGGCTGGTTTCATCCTGTGGCGTATTTATTGGAAATCCAAGATTTTTTGGAAGTTTCCATTCTTCTGCAGAATCAATCCGACTCATGTAAAGGTCAAGCCCTCCCATACCAATCCATCCATCTGATGCAAAATAAAGAGTGTTATTATCAGGATGAATAAATGGAGACATTTCAGATGCAGTCGTATTGATTCCCGGACCCAAGTTTGTGGGTTCAGACCATTTTCCATCATCTTTTAAATTACTTTTCCAGATATCAAGATCGCCAATACCACCAGGTCTGTTGCTGGCAAAATAGATGGTTTTTCCATCAGATGAAATGCTTGGTTGGGATTCCCAACTTGGTGTATTTATTGGAGGTCCTATATTTGAGGGTTTACTCCAAACTTCTCCATCTTTTTTAGAAAAGTAAATATCACAACCACCATATCCACCACTTTTTTCACAGGCTGTAAAAAACAATGTTTGTCCATCGGCTGAAATCGTCTGTGCTCCTTCATTGTTTGGCGTATTTATTTCATCTCCAATCGGCTCCCGACTTTGCCACACACCATTGACTGCATGGCATACAAAAAAGTCTTCATTGTATTTGTTTTTTGAATTTGGTTGGACATTATCTCTACCAAGGCGGACAGTGATGATAAGTGTTTGTTCATCGGCAGTGAGTGCAGGTAGATATTCGTCATATTCAGAGTTCACGTTTGCACCGAGATTTTTTGGAACAAATGGGACAGGGTTTGCAAGCGCATCAATTCTGAATTTACATTTACGAATTTCATAAGCAGCTAAATCCTTTGATTCTTCCTTAATATCTTTGATTGTTAGAAATTTTTCATAGCTAGATTTTGCATCTTCGTATTTTTCAAGATAAAATTGTACAGATCCAAGTAAAACAAAGCTGAGTGGGAATGCTTCTCCATTTATTTGAGTTGCTTTTATGTATAATTTTAATGTTTCATCGAATTTTCCATCTCTACCCAATAATTCTCCAAGCAACATATATGCTTCAACAAAGGAACTATCAGCTTTTATAGCATTGGATGCATCAATTTTTGCAGCATAAAAATTATCAGCTCTGTAAGCACGTTCTGCTCTCTCGTATAGGGTAACGGCTTCTTTTGATGAAGAAGAATACTTGTCGAATTGGGCAAAGGATGAAAGACATATCAATCCAAGAAATATGGCTGTATAAATTCTAATCATGAGTCCACTCCGAAAAGTCCAAAAAATATTTTCCAGCGATTTTTTGCCCT
>JAVHQG010000287.1:0-2154 GCA_036171035.1 Bacteroidales bacterium | reverse complement strand
CAAATGCTAACGATTACATCTTCTACAACAAAGATATTCCTGAAATAAAGGTGCTGTCAGCAAAGCAATCGCTGCGCCTAGAGTTGGTAAATATGTATGGACAAACCATTTATTCCAGATCATACCACAATATCATCGAAAATGATATGTTGAGACTTACACCCATCGCATTGTCTCGTGGCATTTATATTATCAGACTTACCGATTCTGAAGATAACGAAATTATTAAATTTATGCACTAAGTCGAGCAGCAGTACGGAAACGATTGCAGATTGAAGATTAAAGATTGACAACCTCAGCAATAAAGCCGTATTTCGGGGTCACCCGTAACAGAGAAAAAATTAGCAAGATCAGCCTTTTAACCAATGCTGCGATTTTGTTCGTGCATTTTCTGAAAAACTAATATATTTGCAGTAAAAAACATCATGATTAGTGCTTTAAAAATAAATGAAGTTTTGCACAGGATCACATTAAATTGCAATCCTGAAAGAGTTATTTTATTTGGATCATATGCTCATGATAATCCAAACCCGGATAGTGATTTAGATTTATTAATTGTAAGACAAACTGACTTACCAAAACATCAAAGGGCAAGCGAAGTTAGAAAATTCTTGTATGGCATGATGATTCCAATGGACTTATTAATTTATACTCCAAATGAATTTGAAAATGAAAAATACGAAAAATATTCATTCCTTAACTCTATAATATCTAACAGTAAAGTATTATATGAACGAAAAGATTGAAATCATCAAAGCATGGATTATTAAGGCAGACCATGATTTAGGAACCGCAAAAATCACATATTTATATATTCCGGAATATCGGGACACAATAGCATTTCATTGTCAACAAGCCGTGGAAAAATATCTCAAAGCATATTTATATCATTTAGAAATATTTTTTCATAAGTCACACGATTTGATTTATCTACTCGATCTGATTTCACAAAAGGATTTATTCTCTCAAGACGACTATAACAAAGCTTCGAGTTTACAAGATTATTCCGTACAATTAAGGTATCCAAATATTGTGATTGAACTATCTGATAAAGAGATTCAGAGCAGTATCAAGTATGCAAAAGAATACAGAGATTTAATACTTCACAAACTCAATTTAAAAGTAGATTACAATGCAATAATTGACAAATAGTTTTTCTAAATATCAAGAACATTTCACATACAAAATCATTGCAATGAAAATAATTAACCTGTTTAAAAACTCAAACAAAACGCTGTTCTCATTTGAACTGCTGCCACCTCTAAAGGGAAACGATATAAATATTATTTATAATACGATTGACCCACTAGCGGAATTTAGTCCCGCATATATCAACATCACGTATCATCAGGAGGAAATTGTTTACAAAAAGCATAAATCAGGGCTACTGGAAAAACGCATTGTGCGTAAGCGTCCCGGGACAGTGGCGATTTCTGCAGCAATAAAATACAGGTATAAAGATATTCTTGTTGTACCCCATATTATTTGTGGTGGTTTTACAAAAGAGGAAACCGAAAATGCACTGATTGATCTTCAGTTTTTGGGGATTAAAAATCTGCTTGTGATTCGCGGTGACCCGGAAAAATCGCAAAAGGCATTTATTCCTGAACCCGGTGGTCATGCACATCCACTAGATTTGGTAGAACAAATCACCAATTTGAATAAAGGAATCTATCTCGATGAAGAACTACTCAACTCAACTCCTGCCGATTTTTCTGTTGGAGTAGCCGGATATCCTGAGAAACACTGCGAAGCACCAAATATGAAATCTGATTTAAAATATCTGAAAATGAAAGTGGATGCAGGTGCTGAATTTATTGTTACACAAATGTTTTACGATACAAAAAAATATATTGATTTTGTTGAAACATGCCGTGATATGGGGATCACCGTGCCTATCATTCCGGGAATAAAACCAATTACAGTAAAAAATCAAATTTGCACACTCCCTCAAACATTTCATATAGATATTCCTGAAGAACTAGTAAAAGAAGTAGAGAAATGCAAAGACAACGAGCAAACACGGCAAGTAGGCGTTGAGTGGGCAATAAAACAAGCAAAGGAGCTAATAGAATATGGCGTTCCGGCAGTGCATTTTTTCTCAATGGGGAAATCAGACAACATACAAAAGATAGCAAAAGCAGTTTTCTAGCT
>JAVHQG010000286.1:0-11140 GCA_036171035.1 Bacteroidales bacterium | reverse complement strand
TGAGCGAGCCTGTGAGTTGTTTAACGAAATTATTGGCGTTTTCTTGCTGACACTAATTAGTGTTCGTCCATAAACTCAGTGTCTGATTCATAGTGTCCGAGAGCAAGGCTTTCGATGTCATGAAAATCAGGAGTGTACTTGTGTACATGACTGATTTGAAAGACGAGAGTAACGCAGCTATCGGACATTATGGACAGACACTAATTAAACAGTGAAGCCACGAAAGAAACAGTTAATATCAAGAGTTTATTTTTTCTCTCCAAAAACAATTGCTTCGTAGGTAAATAAATCGGCATCTTTCCATCCATCCCACCCTATACCGGCTTTGTCTCTTGCGCAATGTCCGAGAAATTCTTCTTTTGTCCAGTTTGTCTCTTTTGCAACCTGTGGAAGAAAAGTACCTGTATGATCTTTATAAATTATGTAAATTCCCTGTTTGCCAAGTTCAAATTCATCAATAGATTTGATTTTTTTCAAAGGAGTAAGAACAGATATTTCAATTTCAATTTTATCAATTTCAGCTATTGTTACTTTTGAAAAACGAGAGTCAAGCGTTGATGATGCGATTGCCATTTGTTGTACAACCTTCCAAAGAGGATCTGAAGTAACAAATTTACCAATACATCCACGCAACTTACCACTTTTCTGTAAGGTTACAAATGCTCCACATGGCAGCACAATATGTTCAGAAAAATCTTTTGTATCTACCTTTATTTCTTTTCCTGTTTTAAGATATTCTTCTATCGTTTTACGAGCAACCGTTAACAAACTTTTTTTATCATTTTCAGTTAGCATGAAAGCTTCCTCTTCAAATGCAGGAGTCGTGCAAAAATTTGCATTTTTCGATGTAACTGCAAATGCACCATAGCCCACAACCTTTTGTTTATCGCCATACACTGGAATATCTCCAGAATTCTGATATTGAATTTCATGATATTTAATATCCTCTTCACCAGAAGTCATGTGCAGCAATGTCAGAACAGATGTCCAACCACAAAGACTCGTAGAAAGATTCCGAATTTTTGATTTCGAATTTTTATAAAGCACATCCGTCAATTGCTGGGGTGAACCTGAAAGTATTGCCTGTGCAGTGAGATTATCAACAACAACCGCATCGTCATATAAGGGATAATGCGACATATCTGTGCTGAAAACAAATAAATTGCTCGCATTCAAATATGGGCGAAGAGCTTCTGCAAGCTTTAAGCAATCATCGTTACTTTGCGTGCCTATAAGAATAGGAACAATTCTGAAACTATTTTTCAACTTCATTTGTAAAAATGGAACTTGCACTTCAAGACAATGTTCAAATTGATGAACATCACTGTAAGCATGAATTTGACTGCATTCAGTAATAAGTTTTTTGCCAAGCTCAATATTCACAGGAACATGTCCTAATGGGGTTTCCCAGTTGCCTGCATTATATACCGATGCTCCGGAAAAAGTAGTTGTATGGCTTGATCCAATAATAAAAATATTTTCATACTTTTTATTTTCATCAATCTGATTAAATGCAGATGCAGCAACCTGTCCAGAGAACACATATCCAGCATGAGGAGCAATGATAGCCAACACATTTTTTGAAGATTTTGGAATAGCTTTGCTATAAAATTTTGTTATCATCTCATGAAGCTGTGCTGAATCTGAAGGATAAAATTTACCGGATACCGCCGCCTTTCGATTCATTAATTTTTCGACAGTGTTATCCTGACCGGAGCAAGAAGTTGTAAGTAAAAATATCATAGACATAATATGAATATTTAATAAGTTCATGATTCATGATTTTTACAAAGAAAACAAATAATCTGACAAGCACTAACAGTACACAACGGTACAGAATACAAAAGAATATAATTTAAATCGTAATATACAAAACAAAAGCTATTTTTGAAAAATATTTTAACACACAGCATGAGCCGAGAAAAAAAAAATATAATCAATATTATTACGTTGGGTTGTTCTAAAAACCTTGTGGATTCAGAAGTTCTGATGAAGCAACTTGATTCAAACAATATAACAGTAGTTCACGATTCCGACAGAAAAAACGCAAAAACAATTATTATCAATACTTGTGGTTTTATCAATGATGCAAAAGAAGAATCAGTAAATATGATTTTAGAATATGTGCAGGCAAAAGAACGAGGAGATATCGACAACCTATATGTGATGGGATGTTTGGCGGAACGATACAAAAGTGCTCTAAAAAAAGAAATTCCTGAAGTGGATAAATTTTTTGGGGTAAACAGTCTTGAAGAAGTTGTGAAAGCTGTTGGAGCAAAATTCAAAAAAGAACTCATTGGAGAACGTATGTTAACCACTCCAGCTCATTTTGCTTACCTTAAAATTTCTGAAGGTTGCAACCGCTCCTGTTCGTTTTGTGCCATCCCACTCATTCGTGGAAAGCACAAATCAAAACCTATTGAAACAATTATTTTAGAGGCTGAAAAACTTGTAAAAAATGGGGTAAAAGAATTAATCCTTATTGCGCAAGATCTTTCTTATTACGGACTTGATTTAGATCAAAAACAAAAATTGCCTGAACTCATAAACAGACTTTCTGAACTCAAAAATGTGGAATGGATCAGACTACACTATCTATATCCTGCAAATTTCCCATTTGAAATTTTACCACTTATCCGTGAAAAAAACAACATCTGCAAATATCTGGATATTGCTTTGCAGCACATCAGCAACAACATGCTATCTGCGATGAAAAGAAATATTACAAAAGAAAAAACATATCAATTAATATCAGAAATCAGAGAAGCTGTGCCGGAAATTAAATTACGCACGTCCCTCATGGTAGGTTATCCTGGAGAAAGCAAAGCTGATTTTGAAGAACTAAAACAATTTGTATCAGATATTCAATTCGACAGACTGGGAGTTTTTATTTATTCTGAAGAAGAAAACACATACGCACAAAAAAACTACAAAGACAACATTTCAGCAGATGTTAAACAAATGCGCAAAGACGAAATTATGCAACTTCAGCAAGATATATCATCAAAACTCAATGCAAAGCTGGAAGGTAAAACCATGAAGGTTCTGATTGATCGCAAAGAAAATGATTTTTTTATTGGTCGAACAGAATTTGATTCGCCTGAAATTGACAATGAAGTACTCATTCCTATTCATACAAAAAAAATCACTTTAGGTAAATTCTATAATATAAAAATCACAAAAGCAAATGAATATGATCTTTATGGGGAATAAATCAAACACGAATATTTATGGGGGAATCGAACATTATAAAAAAACATATTTAAAATTCAACATTTTGATACTCTTAAAATAATTATTATAATTGCTTGTTATTATAAAATATAATTGTATTTTTGCAGTCCATAAATTTTTAGGTGGATTTTTAATAATTTTGATTTAATAACACAGATAAACACGTGGATACATTAAGTTACAAGACAGTAAGTTTAAACAAAGCAACTGTTAAAAAGGAATGGATTTTAGTTGATGCAAAAGACCAAGTAGTAGGTCGTTTGGCTTCAAAAGTTGCCAAAATATTAAGAGGCAAAAATAAACCTGGATTTACACCCAATGTCGATTGTGGAGACAATGTTGTTGTGATTAACGCAGCACATATGCACTTTACCGGTAAAAAAGATGATGACAAAAGGTATTTCATCCATTCAGGATACCCTGGAAGTCAAAGAAGAATCAATCCAAAAGAATTAAAAAATAGAAATGAAAAAGCCATTTTGGAATGGGCAGTAAAAGGAATGCTTCCAAAAAACAGGCTTGCTGATAAGGTCATAAGGAACCTTCATGTATATATGGGTGCTGACCATGAACAACAAGCTCAGGAGCCAAAACAAGTAGATTTAAATACAATTAAATAAAACGTATGGAGATTATAAATGCCATAGGCAGAAGAAAAAGTGCTGTAGCTCGTGTTTATTTGAAAGAAGGCAAGGGCGTTATTACTATCAATGAAAAGGATTATAAAGAATATTTTCCTATTGAACAATTACAGTTTGTTGTTCAACAACCATTAAAAGTTCTTCAGGTTGAAGAAAAATATGACATCAAGGTTAACCTCGATGGCGGCGGAATTAATGGTCAGGCAGAAGCTTTGAGAATGGCCATTGCAAGAGCCCTCGTAAAAATAAATGCAGAAGATAAATCTGCAATGAGACAAAATGGGTTTCTCACTAGAGACCCACGTGAAGTTGAAAGGAAGAAACCAGGGAGACCAAAAGCCCGTAAGAAATTCCAGTTCAGCAAACGTTAAGATTATTCCTTACACAGGTTTAGTATCTAAATTGCCAAGACCTCCATTTTATTTGGAGCTACTTGATGATTGCATCATATTGTAAAAAGAAAGTAAACTTAAATTAAAAAAAATGCGGACAAACGTAGAACAATTATTAGAAGCAGGTGTACACTTCGGTCACCTTAAAAGAAAATGGAATCCGGCAATGGCACCGTATATTTTCATGGAAAAAAACGGAATCCATATCATTGATCTCCATAAAACAGTTGTGAAAATTGAAGAAGCAGCTAATGCCCTAAAACAGATTTCAAAATCAGGTCGTAAAGTCCTATTCGTTGCCACAAAAAAACAAGCAAAAGATATTATTTCCGAGAAAATAAAGGCAGTAAACATGCCATATATCACTGAAAGATGGAGTGGTGGCATGTTGACAAATTTTCCTACAATTAGAAAGGCTGTAAAGAAAATGACATCCATTGATAAAATGGCAACTGATGGCACATTTGACAATCTTTCCAAAAGAGAAAAACTTCAAATTACTCGTGAACGTCAAAAATTAGAAAAAAATCTTGGTAGTATTGCTGACCTTACAAGACTTCCGGCAGCTGTTTTTGTTGTTGATGTAAACAAAGAACATATCGCAGTCAAAGAAGCAAGAAGATTAAATATTCCTGTATTTGGAATCGTTGATACCAATTCTAATCCAAATCCAATTGATTTTCCTATTCCGGCAAATGATGATGCTTCTAGATCTATTTCACTTATTATAGATGTTCTTGCAAAAGCTATTGAAGAAGGAACTGAAGAAAGAAAAGCTGATAAAGAAAAAGTTGTTGACATTGCTGTGAAAAAAGAAGAAATTGTTGATGGAGAAGATACCCCTAGAGAAAGAAAAACAAGAGCTAGAAAATTTTCTGATGAAAGACCCGTTAGAAAATAAATAAAAAAAACAATTTGTTATAAGTAATAAATGAATATTGACTAACAACTTGTAACAAAAATTTTAATATTACTAAAATAAAATTATAAATATAGAAATATGTATCAAGTAACAGCTGCTGATGTCAGCAAATTAAGGCAGATTACAGGTGCTGGAATGATGGACTGCAAAAAATCCATTGAAGAAGCACAAGGGAATATGGACGAGGCTGTACAAATTGTAAGAAAAAAAGGTCTTGCCATAGCAAACAAACGTTCAGATAGAGAAGCTAGTGAAGGAATTGTGCTAGCTAAAACTACTGCAGACTGCAAGAGAGGTGCAATGATTGTATTAAATTGTGAGACAGACTTTGTTGCAAAAAATGAAAACTTTTCAGGCTTTGCTAATAAAATTTTGGACATAGCCATTGAACAAAATCCGGCAAATTTAGATGCTCTTAAACAAATAAAAATTGGAGACAGAACCATTGCAGAACTTGTAATTGAACAAAGTGCAACAACAGGCGAAAAGGTTGATTTATCTGCATTTGAAAGAATTGAGGCAGAAATGGTTACCCCATATATCCACCCAGGAAGTAAAATTGCCTCAATGGTTGGCTTAAACAAATCCGTTGATAACCAAGTTGGACGAGATGTTGCTATGCAAATTGCAGCTATGTCTCCAGTTGCACTTGATAAAGATGATGTTTCACAAAAAACATTAGATCAGGAACTAGAAATCGGTCGGGAACAAGCTCGAAAAGAAAACAAACCTGAAGACATGATTGAAAAAATCGCACAAGGAAAATTAAATAAATTTTATAAGGAGTCAACTCTATTAAATCAAGAGTTTGTTAAGGATAACAAAAAAACCATTAGAGAATATCTACATAGTGTAAATAAAGATTTAACCGCTACAGGCTTTAAACGTATTTCATTGAAAGGTTAATCCTATATTGTCAATCATTACAGAAAAGAGAGCAGTGCTCTCTTTTTTTTTGAATAAAAGTTGAGTCCACTGATTTGTTTTTTTTCATAAATTTGCAACTCAATTTATAAAACTATAATAATGATTAAATATAAAAGAATTTTACTTAAACTTAGTGGTGAAGCCCTCATGGGTGCTGATACCTATGGCATAAATACCAATATTTTAACTGAATATGTAAGTCAGCTAAAAGAAATTGTTGAAATTGGCGTTGAAATTGGAATTGTTATCGGTGGAGGTAATATTTTTAGAGGATTAGCAGGTATCAACAAAGGTTTTGAAAGAGTAAAAGGCGACTATATGGGCATGCTCGCAACTGTTATCAATGGATTGGCTTTCCAATCTGCATTTGAAAATATTGGGATGCAAGCAAGGCTTCTTACCGCAATATCGATGAACCCTGTGGGAGAACCTTATTCAAAGTATAAAGCATTAGAATCTTTTGCAAAAAAAGAAGTTGTTATATTCTCGGCAGGTACAGGAAATCCATTTTTCACTACAGATACTGCTGCTGCGTTAAGAGCAGTAGAAATTGAAGCTGATGTTCTCTTAAAGGGAACCAGAGTTGACGGTGTATATACCGCTGATCCTGAAAAAGACAAATCAGCAAAAAAATTCGATGAAATAACATTTGAAGAAACATACAAGCGTGGGTTAAAAATAATGGATCTTACAGCTATTACCATGTGCCAAGAAAACAAACTCCCTATTATTGTTTTTGATATGAATACAAAAGGAAATTTAAAAAAACTAATTTCAGGAGAAAAAATAGGGACTATAGTAAGGAATTAAATATATTTGCTGAAAGTTGAAAATTTATAAAGTTATTAAGCGTAAATTATAATATGAGTGACGAAATTCAAATGTATCTTGAGGATGCTAAAGACACGATGAATAGTGCCATTGTTCATCTTGAAAATGAGTTAGGAAAAATCAGAGCAGGAAAAGCAAATCCACATATGCTCGATGGGCTAACAATTGAATATTACGGTGTTGTATCTCCATTGTCGCAAGTATCGAATATCAGTACACCCGATGCAAAAACAATTTTCATACAACCTTGGGATAAAAAAGCAATTGAGTTAATTGAAAAAGCAATCCTTAAAGCAAATTTAGGGTTTAACCCGGCAAACAATGGAGAAGTAATACGAATTGCAGTGCCTCCATTAACTGAAGAAAGAAGGAAACAACTTGTAAAGCAGGTTAAAGGAGTTGGTGAGGATGCAAAAGTAAGCATCAGAAATGCAAGACGTGATACCAATGAAGGGTTGAAAAGTCTCAAGAAAGAAGGCATACCTGAGGACGAAATAAAAAAAGCCGAAGAAGAGGTTCAAAAACTTACCGATAACTACAGTAAAAAAGTAGATGAACAGCTTGAGAAAAAAGAAAAGGAAATCATGACTGTTTGATTTCCTTTTCGGCTAAAGAGAGGATATGTCAATTTTAGATATATTCCAACACCTCTGCTTCGTTTCGTATTACACGTAAACCATTCATCGCAAGGGCTTCAATTTCATCTTCTCCCGGATAAACATGTACGGGTCCGATATAATCAATATGTTGCTTAATATTATCAACAAAAAACTCATTAAAAGAGACACCACCTGTTAATAGAATCGCATCAACTTTGCCTTTTAACACAGCCGCCATTGCTCCTATTTCTTTGGATACCTGATAAGCCATTGCTTCCATAATCAGCTTTGCATTTTCATCGCCCTGTTCTACCAGTTGAGAAACATGGTATGCATTATTTGTTCCAAGATAAGAATACATGCCGCCTTCGCCTCTAATCATTTTCATTACCTGATCTAGCGTAAACTCACCACTAAAACATAATTTAGCAAGAGCTCCAACAGGCAACGTTCCGCTCCTTTCGGGGGAAAAAGGTCCCTCCCCGTCAAGTCCATTGTTTACATCAATCACTCTGCCTTTGCAGTGAGCACCAACACTTGCTCCGCCACCAATATGAGCTACAATCAGATTCAAATCTTCGTATTTCTTGCTAAGAAATCGTGCATGTTCCCTTGCAACCGCTTTTTGATTTAACGCATGAAAAATCGAAATTCTTTCAAATTTAGCATTGCCCGAAATTCTTGCTACATCTTGTAATTCATCAACCACAACCGGGTCAACAATATACGCTTTTGCTTGTGGAAGCGTTTGAACAAGCGCATCTGCAATAAGTGCACCCAAATTACTTGCATGTTCCCCAAGAATTTTTGTCTGAATCAAATCCTCTTTCATCAAGGCATTTACTTCATAAATGCCTGATTTAATAGGTTTCAGCAACCCTCCCCTTGCCATGATTATTTTTATTGGTGCCAAATCAATATCTGCATTTTTCAGCTCCTCAAGAACAATGTTTTTTCGAAACTCATATTGATCGGCAATTGACTCAAATTTTTTTAAATCTTCATGCTTATGCTTAATACTTTTCAAAAAAAGAATTTTCTTGTTATTATATACAGCAACTTTTGTGGAAGTAGAACCAGGATTGAGTACTAATATGAAATTTAATAACATATGGCTATGAGTTTACATGTTTACCCATCCTAAAACAAAGACAGGTATTTAATTTTTACAAATATCCATATTTATTCTACGATAAATTTGCAAAATTTATTTTTAATAACATAAAACAAGCTGTGCGGATATGTTATGCAAAATATCTTGACCCGTTAATCATAAATATTAAAGAAAAGTAATATAAACCATGAACATAGAAAATTCAATAACAACTATCTGATAACTGTAACAGTTCCTTTTGCGATTTTTCCATTTCCCATAAAATCTTTACACACAACCATCCAGACATAGGTCCCAATTTTAACCTTTTCACCTTTTAATGTCCCATCCCAGCCTGCTTCAATACTTTTTGACTCATACATCTTTTCGCCCCAGCGGTCATATATATACAAAGTAAAAGAATCATCCAATATCCCTGAACCATACACATAAAATATATCATTTTTGCCATCTCCATCTGGCGAAAAGGCTGTTGGAGAATACAAAGAAAAATAATCTTGCACATGCACCATCTGGATGCTTGTATCTGCACAACCTTTATCAGTTACAACCCTCAAAACTACCTCATAGTCTCCTATTGCGTTGTATAAGTGATTCGGATTTGTTTGTAGCGAAGAGTCTCCATCGCCAAACGACCAAAAATTTGAAACATAATCCTGTGAAAAATTCGTAAAATCAACTTCTGGAGTGATAATCGTTGGGATTTCAGGGCTATAAACAAAACGTGCATCCGGCAATGGATAAACTGTAATAAAATTGTATAAGGTTGTATCTTTTTTGCAACCATGAATCGTTGTCACCTGTAGCGATATATCATAACTACCGGCTACATCAAAAAGGTGTATTGGGTTTTTTGCTAAAGATAGATTGTTCTCATCTTCATCATCAAACCGCCACACATAGGTTTGTCCTTCGTTTGGTGAAATCTCATGGAAATTCACTATAAAAGGACTGCATCCTGCATACCTATCTGCAATAGGTTGAACCAACGGCGGTGGATACACAATAACCTGAACTGATGCTGTATCTGTGGTATTACATTTATCCTTCACATGAAACATTATTGTTTCAGTATGCTGTAAATGCAAATAATATGGTGTTGAAATCACAGTACCATCATCCGAATACAGCAAATATGGAGGTACGCCATTTGCAACAGACAAATATATTTCTGCAGAATCCTCAGGGCATATTGATTCGTATGTAGCTGCTTCTAACTGAACCGGGGGCAGTAAATACACAATTATTGTTTGCAATGGACCAACACAATTATTTCCATCGCTAACATAACACGTATAACTTGTTGTTGAATCGGGCGAAACAACTATTAAAGAAGTGTTTTCACCTGTATTCCAATGATATAAATAAGGCATTGTTCCCCCCATTGTTATCATGGATAGTGTTAATGATGTATTATGGCAAATTACTTGATCTGCTGTATGGGAGCTTATTATTTCATCTGGCTCAATGAGCAGTATAGTATGTGTTTTAGCACAACCTAATTTATCAACTACAGTTACAACCACATTACCTGCCGATAGATTTGACACACATGGTTGATTCCATGACGGATTAGCACTCCAGTTATATGTGAATGGTGGTGTCCCTCCATCTACTATAACACAAGCTTGCCCATCACTTCCTCCAAAGCAACTAATGTTCGTAACAGATCCTGTTGCTGTAGTTAGAGGTAGTGGTTGGTGTATGCTTGTACTAATCGAAATTGTACATAAATTTGCATCTGTAATATTAGAGACATAATCCCCTTCAGATAAGCCCGTTACATTCTGTGTTATTTGTGAATTCGACCATAAAAAAGTATAGGGCAATGTTCCTCCAATAACTGTTAAATCAATTGTTCCATCACTTCCATTAAAACACGACACGTCTGTAAATGTTGTTGAGGCAACTAAAGCAGGTGGTTCTGTTATTGTTACATTAACCGAGCCCGTGCATAGATTTACATCAGTCACCACAACTGTGAACACACCTAAAGGTAAATTTGTCGCTGTTATTGTATTTTGTGTAGGAACTGTATTCCACGAATACGAATAAACGCCTGTTCCCCCTACCGTGGCAACTGTTGCTTGTCCATCGCTACCTCCAAAACAACTCACATTCGTATGCGAACTGATTGCAGCAGTAACAGCTACAGGCTGCGAGATTGTGACATTTGCAGTTGTTGTACAGGCATTTGCATCAGTAACAACTACAGAATAAGATCCTGCTAAAACAGCACTTAATGTTGATGTTTGTTGACCATTTGACCATAGATATGTATAGTCTGGTGTTCCACCAGTAGGTGTAACGATTGCAGACCCTGTTTGATCGCCGAAACATAAATTACTGGTTGGAGTGGTTGTGGCTGATAATACGGTGGGTTCAGTAAGCGTAACGGAAGCAGTAGCAGAACACATATTAGCATCCTTTATAGTAACAGTCCAAACACCTGCAATAAGATTTATTGCTGTAACCGTTGT
>JAVHQG010000285.1:0-2174 GCA_036171035.1 Bacteroidales bacterium | reverse complement strand
GTGGTAAAAAACAGTCTCATAAATCCGTTAAAATATTTTTTTATTTCTTAATTTATTTGTACATTACAAGGTTTTTCGATCCTTATTTCACACATTAAAATTGATGATCGTTTTTTATTAATTGATGTTAATATTTTTAATATGTGATTAACGATTCTTGATTTCTAAATTTTTGATCATAACTCTTCAATTTTCATGCGTTTGCCTTGTTTCTATTCCAGTCGGTCTCGAAAAATTAATAGTTTCTAAAATTAACCAAAGTAATAGGCAACCCCAATAAATAATCCACGTCTCCATAACGAATGCAGTTTAAAATATGAATTTAGCAGACAGGGATGATGTAAAAAATCTTATTGAGGGATGCATAAAAGGCGACCGCAAAAGCCAGCAACTACTATATCAGAGCTATTACGGAAAAATGCTGGGAGTTTGCATGAGGTATGCTTCCAATAAAGAAGAAGCACAAGATTATTTGCACGATGCATTTCTGAAAGTGTTTGCTAAACTCGGTAGTTTTAAAAATGAAGGTTCTTTAGAAGGATGGATCAGAAGAATTGTAGTAAATAACACAATTGATGGTATCAGAAAAAAGAAAGATGCCGTGTTTTTACTCGAAGAAGAAGCGCAGCTAGTTAATTTGTCTGATAGTAAAGAAGACGATGATGAAAGAGAAATTCAACAAATTCAGACACTTCAGGCGGATGTAATTACAACACTTGTGCAAAAACTAACACCCGGCTATAAGGCTGTTTTTAATCTGTATGTGATTGAAAACTATTCGCATAAAGAAATAGCTGAAATGCTTCATATTAGCATTGGTTCTTCAAAATCGAATCTTGCAAAAGCAAAAATTAAATTAAGAAACTTATTTAAAAATTATTTCAATGGAATCGAACAATAATTCTTTTGAGAATCTACTCAAAGATAAACTCTCCAACTACGAGTTGCCCTACGAACACGGCGATTGGGTTAAACTCGAAAAAGATTTGCCAAAAATGGGAGGTGGTAATGCTGGTAAAGTATCTGGCACAGCTTTGAAAATTGCTTCTGTGATAGGTATCATTGCAATCACCTTTGTTGCCCTGTTCTATTTTGTGAATCATAATAATGCAGGAAATAAATTTATTTTAAGCAGTCAATTAGCATCATCGCAAAAGAATATTCCTGTTGAACAGAATAAGGTCGGGCCTGTAATTTCTACGCAAACAGCAAAATGTGACCATAAGGTAATTGTAAAGAAAGATGTAACTCAAAAACAAGCAGAATCAGAAGCAACGGATGTTGAAATAAATAAGCAATCTTTGAGTACGATAATATCTCAAAATACCCCAAAAGATGAACTGAAAAATATAGTAAAAAGCGAATCAAATGTAAGTTTGAAACTGAATCCTAAACAGCAAGTCCCGAATGTCATGTTTACAGTTGATGTTACTGAAGGTTGCGAACCTCTAAAAATCACATTTATTCCCTCAATGAGATGTGACTCTATGGAATATTTGTGGGATTTTGGCAATGGAGAAACGTCAACTCTCTTAAAGCCTATTTATATTTATGATTCAGATGGATCATACATCCCAAAATTGACGGTTAAGTATAAAAAATCAAAACAAGTTTCCACTTTTACATTAGAACAGCCTGTTGTTGTGAAATCTGCACCAATAACTGATTTTGTAGTAGAAAACTTATTAGGAATTTATATCTTTACAAATCGTACTGTCGGATGTGCAAATGTTAAGTGGATATTTGCAAATGGCGAAGAATCAACAGAAGAAGTAGTGAAACAAGCATTTAAGTTAAATGGAACATATAACGTAACATTGATTGCAACAGGTTTCAATGGCTGTAGTACGAATTTGAACAAGGAAATAAAAGTTGATGTTTTTGCAGCAATACATTTCCCCAACGCATTCTCGCCCGATGGCGATGGTCGCAACGATTATTTTGGACCTATTGGCGAAAATCTGTCAGATTATCAGTTTGAAATGGCAATATATAACAGAATAGGTCAGGTCCTATTTGAAACAAAAGATGCTAAATTGCAGTGGAACGGCAAAGTAAAAGGCTCTGAAAAAATTGCTGACTCAGGTGTATATGCTTATGAGGCTGTCTTCAAAGATAAATATGGAAATTCAACCCGAAAAACCGGGAGCGTTTCATTGGTTAAAACAAAATAA
>JAVHQG010000284.1:0-2178 GCA_036171035.1 Bacteroidales bacterium | reverse complement strand
CAGATTCTTGCTATAATTAATCGACGTTGTCTGTCTTTCTTAATCATATTAAATATAATGATTACATTTGTAAGTGAGAAATGAGAAAACATTAACAATGTGTGTTATGAAGCTAATATTGTTTGTTTATTTTATTAATTGTTCAATGATATTAGTTGCACAGCAAAAACAAGCGAATACGTCGGGTAGTGAAATAATTGCTGATGCTCCATTAAAAATAAATAAATTCAATAATCAAGGGTCATTGAATGGGATTCCTGTTTTTATGTATATCCACGACAGCAACAGCTCCTCCTATAAATTTGTAAATATTTTTTTAAATATAAATGATTATGGAAACCGCAAAAGAACTTAAATTAGCCGTGCTAATTGATGCCGATAATGTGCCATATGCAAACGTGAAAGAAATGTTTGAAGAAATTGCAAAATATGGTACACCAACATTTAAAAGGATATATGCAGATTGGACAAAACCAACCGTTTCAGGGTGGAAAAAAGTTCTTTTAGAGAATGCAATCACGCCGATCCAGCAATACAGTTATTCCACAGGAAAAAACGCATCAGATAGCGCCCTAATTATAGATGCAATGGATATTTTATATACCGGCAAAGTTGATGGATTTTGCATTGTGTCGAGTGATAGTGACTTTACCAGACTTGCAACTAGGCTGCGAGAAGCAGGGATGAAGGTTATTGGAATAGGAGAAAAGAAAACATTAAATCCATTTATTACAGCATGTGACAAGTTTATATATCTTGAGATTTTAAAACCAGAAATAGTAGTTCAGGCTGGGAATGGCAACAAAAAAATTATCAAAAACGCACCTGTATCAGTACAAAAGCCATTGAGTCAAATCGATCCTGAGATAATAAAACTTTTCAGAGATAGTATCACCGACCTTGCTGATGAAAACGGTTGGGCTTTTTTAGGCGAATTGGGAAATTTATTACTAAAGAAAAAACCCGATTTTGATTCTAGAAATTATGGTTATCCAAAGTTGTTGCCTTTAATCAGAAGCATGAACAAATTTGAAATAGACGAACGAGACTCGGGTAAAAACAACATTAAACACATATATATCAGAAAAAAATAATACCGCTTAATTCCTTGCTGCACCTGGGTTTGGTAAAACAAGAATGCAGAAGTAAATTCGTTCATGTGTGGGCAAAAAAAACCTAGTGGTGAGTCACAGTAAATCAAAAAATAAATTTGTGGGAATTGATTTTAATGGGCGAAGTGCGAAGCTATTTCACGAGGTAAACAGTGCCATGCTGCCGGAATTTCTTTTAGAAAAGCGAGAAGTTCTTCGTATAATTTTAAATGATCTTTTTCAAGTAAGTAATCGGGATGTGTAAGAGCCAAAATCATCCCATTATTTTCTATCAGCCATTTTATTTTATTTTTCCAAATATCAATATTTTTTTGTTTGAGTACATAAAATAAAACATGGTCTTGAGGGAGAGTATATGGCAACTCAATAAATTTTCCGGCTTTAAAAGGCCAGATGCAGCCTGTGCCACCAGGGAATGGCTGATATGGGTCATAATCGAAACAGGAAGCATCGTACTGAATATTTAATTGCTGCAGCCATTCGAGGTTGCGGTGTACCATAGGGGAGCGGAAACCAACTGCTCCGTATTTCTCAATTGCTTCATTGATGTATTTTACCCTGTAATCGAAAATTTCTTTAGAAAAATACAATTTACCGTCATGATTGTATCCATGAATACCAACTTCGTGACCAGAATCTTGAATTAACTTTATTATTTCATCGTTAATTTTATATTTATACGGAACAATATTCCAGGAGGCTTTGAATCCCATTTTTTGTTCCAGCTCGATTACTTTTGGGATATAATCATAGCCTTTTTGAGTTTCCACATCATGTGTTAAAACAATAGCAGCGGTAGCACGATTTGGATATAAAGTGTTACTTGTTTCTTTCCAATTATTTTCCTGTTGAACAATTTTCACCAGTTCTTCCCAGATAAAATCGGGCAGATGTGTAATTTTTGAATTGTATCGCTCTTGCAGAAAATGCCTTATGAAAAGTGGCATTATGGGTCGGGCGTAGTTATAATAAATTTTTTTTAAGCTTGAAAACCGGGGAGAGAAATTATTTTCGGAGAGGTAGGAAATTAAAGTTGAGCTTGGAGTTATATTCGAAATTTTATACT
>JAVHQG010000283.1:0-2203 GCA_036171035.1 Bacteroidales bacterium | reverse complement strand
ACGCCAATAATTTCGTTACTATAGTTTTGAAAACAGTCATTTACAAAAGTAAACTTCTTGATTTTCAAAAGCCTGCACACAACCTCGCTCAACCTGTCACAGGCAGGTTGCCGTGAAAGCCTCATTCTTGACGTTTTCTTATCTGACACTGAGTTTTCTTACAAGAACTATGTACTAAATGAAAGATTATATTGTTCACTTAAAATTGCTTTTTAAAAGGCTAGTTCTAGTGCTTGCTGCATTTGAATGTACACGTATTTTATTTATTATTTTTAATTATTACCAATTTACACCCGTTTCGTATTCCCAATTAGCCAGCTCGTTATTTTGGGGATTGCGCTTTGATTTTGCTGTAATATTTTATTTGAATATTCTTTTTATTGCACTGCATTTAATCCCGGGAAATTATAAAAACAATAAGAAATATCAGTTTTATGTAAAACTACTTTTTGTTTTTGTTAATGGCATTTTGCTACTGCCAAATCTTGTTGATTGTGCATATTTTCATTATTTAAATAAGCGTACAACAGCCGATTTTTTTAAGCTTTTTGAAATGGGGAATGATGTTACAACACTTTTACCACAATATCTCAAAGATTTCTGGTATGTACTTCTGCTATGGATAGGTGCAGTTTTAGGTCTATGGTTTTTATATCCAAAAAGCAGTACAGCACCGGGATATATCTCCAACACAAAAACTGTCCATTATGATTTTCAAATAGGTGTAGCAATTTTGATTTTCGGGATTTTCTTTTCACTTGCACGCGGGTTTGAATATAAACCTTTGAGAATTATTAGTGCCGTTGACTATGTAGAACCCAAATATGCACCTTGGGTTTTAAATACACCCTTTACAATATTAAATACATACAACATCAGTCAGGTGCAAGAAAAAAAATATTTTTCAAAAGCTGAATCTGAAAAAATATTTTCACCTGTTAAACAGTATCTATCAACTACAAAATTCCGAAAATATAATGTGGTTATAATCATTCTTGAAAGTTTTTCAAAAGAATATATCGGAGCTCTCAACCATGGAAATGGATATACTCCCTTTTTCGATTCATTGCTTCGTAAGGGCATGATTTGCACACAAGCATTTGCAAACGGGAAACGTTCAATAGAGGCGGTACCGTCAATTATCGCAGGACTACCTTCGCTTATGAACGAGGCATATATTTCATCTAATTATGCGGCAAATAATATTAATAGTATGGCAACATTGCTAAACCCTCTTGGCTATTACTCCGCTTTTTTTCATGGAGGGAGCAATGGAACCATGGGCTTCGACAAATTTGCTAAAGCTGCCGGATTCCATGCTTATTTTGGCAGAAAAGAATATAATGATGAAAAAGATTTTGATGGCAACTGGGGCATTTTTGATGAACCCTTTTTACAGTATTTTGCTCGTTCAATGAATCACTTCAAAGAGCCGTTTTTTACTTGCTGTTTCACACTTTCATCACACCATCCATATCCAGTACCAAAAAAATATAAAGGCAAATTTAAAAAAGGCGAACTTGAAATACATGAGTCTATTGGATATGCTGATTTTGCACTGCGTAAATTTTTTCAAACAGCATCAACCATGCCCTGGTATAAAAACACACTTTTTGTTTTTACCGCAGATCACACGGCACCGGTTCAACAAGATTATTATAATAATAAAGTGGGTGTATTTGCAATTCCAATATTGTATTTTGTGCCAGGCGATACTGCTCTTCACGGAGGATGCAACACACTTACCCAACAAGCAGATATTATGCCTACCGTTCTCGATTATTTGCATTTCAACAAACCTTTTTTATGTTTTGGGAACAGTATCTTTCAAAAAGATTCACAGCACTTTGTTGTTAATTTTTTAGACGATTGGTATCAATTGATTCTAGACAATTTTGTACTACAGTTTAATGGTGAAAAAAGTATTGCACTGTTTAATTTAGCAAATGATAGTTTGCTCACAAAAAACATTCTTTTAGAAGACAAACAAAAAACAAATGAAATAGAGTACAAATTAAAAGCAATTATTCAATCATACAACTACAGAATGATTAACAATAAACTAGTGGTGAAGTAATTTTTTGTTAAAAAGTTCGAACAGCACGCACATATCTTAAGTTACTTTTAAAACTATAGTACGAAGTACCACTTCCGAAGTCCCGTAACACAGATATAAATTTAAAATTGAAATATATCAAACTAA
>JAVHQG010000282.1:0-11352 GCA_036171035.1 Bacteroidales bacterium | reverse complement strand
ATAAAATGTTCAATAATATGCGATTAACGATTAACGATATTCGATTCCAGAATGTTAACAGCCGGATTTCACTTCAAAAATCTTCAATCGTTAATTTTTTGATTTTAAAATGGGACTGCCCTTCCTCAGTCAGGATAAACTCCGCGCTGAATATTATTTATTTTATTTCCCCTAATAGCAATAACCAATTATTAAAAATTAAAATAATCTTTTAATGCTCACTATTTGTACTTACCAATATCGCCTATTCAAAAAAAAAGAAATTTGGTTTTATAACGGTGAATTAACAAATGATGGCGATTACACTACTTATTGCTACGTACAAAAAAAATTTAATTTATCATTTGATAGCGAATTAAAGGAACAAACAACAGTAATTGATTTACAGCAAGACGAAAATCAATTGTTTCCTGCAATACACACTACATTCAGATATCATATCCGTAAAGCTGAATCTTTGAATTTGCAATTTATTGTGCTGATTCATCCATCTGTTGAAGATTGCAACGCCATTATGAATTCTTTCAAGGAATTTGCAAAAAATAAAAAAATTGAGCCAATGAACAAAAGAAGGATATTGGCATTACAGCAAACCAATAATATTATTATTACTAAAATTAAATACGAAGATTTAGACATTGTTACACACGTTTATTTATTCGATATGCAGCATATTATGCTTATGCATACATTTCATGATGGTAATTTTACAAATGCACAAATTCGAGGATACGCCAATAAATATTTACATTGGAAAGATATTTTATTATCTAAAGAAATGAATTTTAAAATATATGATTTTGGAGGAATAAACAGAGAAACGGTTCCTGGCATTTCTCGGTTTAAACTAAGTTATGGTGGTGCTTTAATTGAAACAAATAGCTATACCCGCATTGCCCCGTGGCTGAAATTGTTCTATAAATTGTTTATATTTATACGCTAAAATAAATGGAGACAAATTTACAAACATATTCTTTGCCCAAAGTGCTAACGCACTATGCTCGGTACAGCAGCCAACTACAAGCACCTGAATATGCTGTTTTCAAGCTCCTGAAGCCACAGTTACCAAAAATTAAAATGCTTGACATTGGTGTAGGTGGAGGGCGTACTACTACTTTTTTTGCTCCTCTGGTAAAGGAGTATATTGGTATTGATTTTTCAAAAGGGATGATAAATATTTGTAATGAAAAATTTAAAAACATCTTCCCATCAGTAAAGTTTGAAGTATGTGATGTTAGAGATTTATCTCGATTTTCAACTGGATATTTTGATTTTGTTCTTTTTAGTTTTAATGGGATTGACAATATTACTCATGAAGAGAGATTGATTGCCTTAAAAGAGATAAAAAGAATTTGTGCACCCAATGCGTATTTCTGTTTTTCTTCACATAATCTGCAAAGCCTTCCTGATTTTTTTAAAATTCATTTTCGATTACATCCTGTTAAATTTTTAAAAAGTTTATTTGGCAGAAAAAAACTTATTGAGCTAAATAAAGAAGAAATATCAAAACTTTCATTTGCTGAGTATGTAAATATTTATGATGATGTATATGATTTTGGCTTACACACACATTATGTTCGTCCTTCCTCTCAAGTTGATCAATTAAAGGAGCTGGGATTTAATATGATAAAATTATTTTCATTGGAAAACGGAACAGAATTAACCCAACCAGAGCAGTGGAATCATACGATGGACTCTTGGATTTATTATTTATGCAATGTAGATTTAATGTTATATTAACCGATATTTGTTAAAATGCTATTTGATATTTAACATATGCTGGCAACTAACTTTGTAAATTCACTTACTTATTATTTTCTGTTTAATGGTCGTATTCAATTATGGGAATATACGGTTCTTCCGGTGTATCTTTTTATTATCTATTTATTGGCAAAGAGAAGGCAGCGGCAGGAATTAGAAAAAAATCCTGAATATAAATATTATGTCACAGGATTATTTGCAAAGATTCTCGGAGTGATAGGGTTTTGTGGAATTTATACGTACTATTATGATGGTGGAGATACTTTTGTTTATTTTAACAATGCATCAAGTCTTGTGAATATTGCTTTTACTGAACCATCTTCATTTTTTTCAATCATATTTGGAAGCAAGAGTGCAGAAAATTATGTGCTTTTTTTAAAATATGGTGCAAATCCTCAATATTGGAACGATGCTCAATCGTTTTTTGTCAGTCGATTTATGATTCCTTTTGCTTTTTTAGGAATGAAGGCATATTTGCTTACGAGCATTGTTGTTGCATATATTACATATTCCGGTGTCTGGCGACTTTACCAATTATTTGTTGAGCATTTTCCTGATATGAAAAAAGAATTGGCAATTGCAGTTTTATTTATGCCATCAGTTTGTTTTTGGGGGTCGGGTATCTTAAAGGATTCTATCACGCTCGCTGCATCAGGATGGTTAGTATATGGGTTTTATTATCTATTTATTAAGACTCCACGAAAAAGAAAAGTGTATCTTATGTTGGTGGTTTTTGTTAGTAGCTTTTTCATAATAGCAATAAAGCCGTACATATTTTATTCTCTGGTATTTGGTCTTTTAATATGGGTTACTTTTTTAAAAATAAAATCTATTAAAAGCAATTTTCATAGAATATTATTATTCCCTTCTATTTTTATTTTAAGTTGGTTTATTGGTGCTTTTATTATTTCTCAAACTGGATCTATTACGGGAGGCAGCTACGAGAATGTAGATAAAATGATTACTAAAGCAGATGTTACAAGAAAAGATCTTTTACGTGAAGCTGCATATGGGGCAAATAATTTCGATATTGGTTATTACGATAAAAATAGTTATACAAGTATATTAAAAAAGGTACCGGCAGCAATTGTTGCCGGTCTATATCGTCCATATTTATGGGAAACAAAAAATATTGTAATGTTATTATCCGGTTTGGAAAATTTAATAGTAATGTTTTTTACCCTATTTATAATTTTTAGAAAAGGTCCTTTATTCTTAATAAATACTTTATTTGATAATCCGCTGATCCTTTTTTCTTTTGTTTTTGCAATTGTCTTTGCTTTTTCAATTGGGTTCTCCACGTCCAATTTCGGGGCATTGGTAAGATATAAAATACCATTGATTCCATTTTTTATGGCCGCCTTATTTTTTGTAAGAAGGAAGCAGATAAATGTTGAGATCGAAGATGAAACCAAAAGGCAACTTTATGTACCAAAAAGTCCACTTAAAGTTTAATTTTTAAGAAATGAAAAATCTTTATTCATATAACTTTTATAAAATCGAGAAATGTTTTTTTTGTAATACAACATCAGAAAATTTCAAGATATTAGGAAAACGCTTAAATGCAAGCCAGGGAAGAAATCCTTCCCAAAAAACAGGAATAACAACAACAATTGTTAAATGCAAAAAATGTGGATTGATTTTCCCGAATCCAATCCCGATTCCAATTAGCTTACAAGATCATTATGGTGTTTCTCCAGTCCCTTTTTAAAACGATATATGAAGGCTACAAATACAGGAATGGAATTGGCAATTTGGTTAAGGAAAAAATAATTTTTTTGAGAATCTTCAAGCCGTCAACTCGTGAAATACTTCTTCCAAACTTTTTTCCTGTTTTTGCATGGATAGCACAGTATATTTATTTTTCACAGCAAAGTTAAAAATATCCTCTCGTATATCTTTATTTTGATCGCTTTGAAGCAACCATCTATTATCTTTTAGTTTGGCTGTTTTTGTAACACCGTTAATTTTTTTCAAATCACTATCTTGTACCTCAGAATTTAATTCAACAATAACAGTAAAATATTTTTCTGCTGTACCTGAAATAATCCCACTTGTGGAATCATTTGCTATAATTTGTCCGTTGTTAATTATTATCACTCTGTCGCAAATTGCTTCCACTTCCTGCATAATGTGGGTGGAGAGAATCACAGTTTTATTTTTTCCTGTATTTGCAATGAGTGTACGGATTTCAATAATCTGATTGGGATCAAGCCCTGAGGTTGGCTCATCTAAAATGAGCACTTGTGGATCATTTATTAACGCTTGCGCCAAACCTACTCTTTGTCTGTATCCTTTTGAAAGTGATCCAATTTTTTTCTTGGTTTCGTTTTTTAGTCCTGTCTGTTCAACAATCTCATTAATCCGCAAAGGTAAACTTTTTCCAATATGGTATAATCCTCCCACAAACTCCAAATATTCCTTAATATACATGTTAAAATATAAAGGATTGTTTTCTGGTAAGTAGCCTATTTGCTTTTTTATTGCAAGGGTATCTTCGGAAACATTAATTCCGTTTACAAATGCTTCTCCTGATGTCGGTGGAATCAGCCCTGTGATGATTTTCATCAGCGTTGTTTTTCCTGCTCCGTTTGGACCAATAAATCCAACGATTTCTCCCTTGTTAACAGAAAAAGAAACATCGTTTAAAGCCGTCTGTTCCCCAAATATTTTAACAATATTTTTAACCTCTATGGACATAACTATTTATCAAACTCTATCAGTAATGTTTTTTTAGGGATTTGTTGCCCTACTTCAACGCAAATATTTGTAATAGTGCAGGCTTTAGGGGCTATAATTCTGTTTTTCATTTTCATGGCTTCTAAAATAAGTAGATCATCGCCTTTCACAACTTTGTCTCCTTTTGAAACGGTAATTTTTGTGATTGTTCCGGGTATTAAAGCATACAGCTTTTTTGTATCTACCGGAGTCCATGGCACTCGGGTCTCAAATTTTTTTGTAAATTTTGTATGATATTTAGTCTCCTCAATAGTGAGGGTCTTCATTTTATTTTTTTCTTCCATATATTCTATTTGTTATTGAAGCGAGCATGTGTAAGTAATATCAAAATGGAGGGATTCCATGCTTTCTTTCCGGACGTGTCTGCATTTTGTTTTTTGCTACATCAATACAGTGAATTAACATCCGGCGTGTTTCTGATGGTTCTATCACACTATCTATGTATCCTTTTGCTGCTGCTGCATATGGATTTGCAAATTTATCTTTGTACTCCTTTACTTTTATCTTTCGCATTTTTTCCGGATCTTCTGCCTCGGTGATTTCTTTTCTGAAAATAATGTTTGCTGCTCCTTCAGGTCCCATTACAGCAATTTCAGCTCCTGGCCAGGCAAAAACAAAGTCTGCTCGTAAGTGGATAGAGTTCATGGCTATGTATCCTCCTCCATATGCTTTCCTTAAAATCACAGTAACTTGTGGCACGGTGGCTTCGCTAAATGCATAAAGCAATTTGGCTCCATGCCTGATAACACCTGCATGTTCTTGATCAACACCTGGCAAATAGCC
This sequence comes from Bacteroidales bacterium, assembly GCA_036171035.1. Taxonomy (GTDB): domain Bacteria; phylum Bacteroidota; class Bacteroidia; order Bacteroidales; family GWF2-35-48; genus GWF2-35-48. The sequence goes on along the minus strand of JAVHQG010000282.1, from coordinate 6,069 downwards.
TGGCAAATCAACAAAAGTAACAAGCGGAATATTAAACGCATCACAAAAACGTACAAACCGGGCAGCTTTATCTGAAGAGTCAACATCAAGAACTCCTGCCAGCACCAATGGTTGATTGGCAACAAATCCTACTGAGTCACCATTTATTCTGCCAAACCCAATAACTATGTTTGCTGCCCAAAGTTCTTGTACTTCAAAAAAATCAGAATCATCTGCTACAGCCCTTATTACATCCCTTACATCATAAGGTTGCTTCGGGTCATTTGGAACAATTCCATCAATTTTAAATTCTTTCTTCGGTTGCTTTGGTGGGAATGGTCTAGCTTTTTGTTTATTATTCCAAGGAATAAATGTGATTAGTTTTTTTATTTTATCTAAACATTCTTGTTCGCTTTCCGAGAAAAAATGGGCATTACCTGTAATCTCACAATGAACTCTTGCTCCTCCCAAATCTTCCATGCTGATCTCCTCTCCTAAAACTGTTTTAATTACTTCAGGTCCGGTAATAAACATTTTCGAGATTTTATCTACAACGAAGACAAAATCAGTAAGTGCCGGCGAATAAACGGCTCCACCTGCGCAGGGACCAAGGATTACTGAAATTTGAGGAATGACACCGGAAACAAGCGTATTCCTCCAAAATATCTCGCCATATCCTGCAAGTGAATTAATCCCTTCTTGTATTCTGGCTCCTCCTGAATCATTTATCCCTATAATGGGTACTCTCATCTTTAATGCGTGATCCATGATTTTTACAATTTTCCTGGCATGCATAAACCCTAGAGATCCTCCTGCTACTGTAAAATCTTGCGCATAAATACATACTGGAGCACCATAAATTGCACCTGTGCCGATAATTACCCCATCTCCGGAAAATTTCTTCTTGTCCATGTCAAAATCTTTCATATCATGCTCTACAAACATATCGTACTCATGAAATGAATCCTTATCAACTAACATTAGAATCCTGTCTCGTGCCGTCATTTTCCCCATTGCAATTTGTTTCTCAATGGCTTTTTCTCCTCCACCTACCATGGCTTGCTCACGACGTCTTAATAAATCAAGCGTTTTTTGCTTTAATGACATATTTTTTGTTTTAGTTAAACATCACTTTATTAATTTACAGAAAAAATACGGCTAAGTAATGATATTATTGGCGTTTTCTTGCTGACACTATTTAACACAACTTTTAGCCATTTTATAAATAAATCATCACAACATTAATAAATATATACAGCTATAAAATGGAGACTTAATAACAAACATATATTAACAGATTGATAGATAGCACTATAATCGGTTAAAAACTAACGGTTTTTCAGAAAAATTAGGTTATGGGACATATTATCTGAAATGCTTTATTGAGAAACAATAGTTCCCCGTTAAAAAGTTAGTGATTTACAGGCAAAACAAATTAATTGAGTGATTTAGTGAAAATTTCTTTTTAATGAAACTTTCACTTTTTTTACCCTTCGGTTATCAGCTGCAATCACTAAAAAGGTAAAGTCTTTATAAGTAAGTTTTTCGTTCTTCTGTGGTATTTCACCTGTTATTTCAAGCAATAAACCGGCAAGCGTTTCAGCATCTCCTTTCACATCGATAAACTCATTATCGTCGCACTGAAGCACTTTACACAAATCGTTTAATAATATTTTTCCCTCAAAAATATAAGTGTTTTCGTCAATCTTAGTATAATTAACTTCTTCCTTATCGTATTCATCGTCAATTTCGCCAACAATTTCTTCAAGGATATCTTCTAATGTAACAATGCCCGATGCACCTCCATATTCATCTATCACAACGGCCATATGAATTTTCTTTTTTTGAAATTCCTGCATCAAGTCGTTTATCTTTTTGTTTTCAGGGACAAAATAAGGCTCTCGAAGCAGTTTTTGCCATTCAAATGAATCGGAGGAATTAATGTATGGCAAAAGATCTTTTACGTAAAGAACACCTTTTATATTGTCGAATGTTTCTTCAAAAATTGGGATTCTTGAGTATCCTGAGCTGATAATAAGTGCCATCAACTTGTCGGATTTCATTGATATGTCGGCTGAAACTACATCAATCCTCGACTTCATAATTTCTTTTACATCAATATTTCCAAATTTGATTATGCCTTCCAATATCTCTTTTTCTTCTGTTAATTCGCCGGATGTTAGCTCTAGGGCATGAGACAGTTCATTAATAGAGATATTTTGTTTTTTATCAATAAGACGTTTATTTATTACAGACGTTGAATGAATGAGCGCATAACTGAAAGGATAGAAAATTCGTCCCATAAGACTAATGGGAAAAGCAATAAAAGAAGCAAATTTTAATGCGTGTCGGGTAGCATATACCTTTGGCAGAATTTCACCAAAAAATAAGATGAGTAGCGTAATTGTAACCACCTGCACAATAAATATTAGAACAGGATGCTCTCCTAGATTGACAATAGAATTTGTGATATATGTAAACAAAATAATAATGCCAATATTTACAAAATTATTTCCGATTAGAAGTGTCGCAAGTAGCCGATCAGGGAACTCCAATAATTTTAATATAAGTTCACTGTTTTTATGTTTTTTTTCATGTAACGATTCAATTTCAGAAGGGTTTAAAGAAAAAAACGAAATTTCTGAACCTGAAAAAGCGGCAGAACACAATAGAAGGAACAAAATAACAATAATCCCGACAATAACTCCTACACTCACAGGATGAAATATAATGCTGAGAAAAAGAAAAGTAGTATAAAATGTTTCCGAATACAATTAAATTTTATTAAAGAATAAGTTATGTCTATATCAATAACATGCCTGAAACGCAGACTTGCTTATAATTTGCAAAATCATATTTAGTATTTAGTACTTGCAAGAAAACTCAGTGTCAGATAAGAAAATGTCAAGAATGAGGCTTTCGTAGTTTTGAAAATCAAGGAGTTTACTTTTGTAAATGACTGTTTTCAAAACCAGAGTAACGAAATTATTGGCGTTTTCTTATCTGACACTATTTAAGAAAACTAAAATGGCAAATCATCTTCCTGTTTAGGAGTGTTTTCTTCTTTTGGAGATTCTTTTTCAGCAGGTTTTTCATAAGTGCTTTCACCAGCCTGGCTCTCTTTTTTCCCCAGTAGTTGAATGGTATCAGCAACAATTTCACAAATGTATCGTTTCACACCATCTTTATCGTCGTATGAACGATTTGTTAGTTTCCCTTCAACATAAATTTGCGATCCTTTTTTTATATATTTATCTGATATTTCTGCAAGCCCACGCCATGCAACAATATTGTGCCATTCCGTTTGCTTCACAATTTCTCCGCTTTTATTTTTATACTGATCGCTAGTTGCAAGCGTAAAGGATGCTTTCATAGAACCGCTTTCAAGATGCCTTACTTCCGGGTCTTTTCCTACATTCCCTAACAATATTACTTTATTAACTGACATATTTTTAGATTAATTAAAAAGAATTTTTTTATTATTTTCACGTACAAAATTAAGAAATAAAAGAGAGCTTTCAAAATTACTTGAGAAATTCTGTAAGGCAAACTCATGAAGAAAATATTCTTCTTATACAGGGAGAATTATTTTTTCACGACACTAAAATATAAAGATTAGTGCGTTGGCTTGCCAAAATTTAGGACATCATCTTCGCTATATACAGCAAGACTTTTAACATTAGTGAAAACTTTGAGAAAGCGAATTTAAAGGGTTAACCCCTGTGTAACTCTTGTTTACTGAAGTATTGTTTCCGAAATCCGGATATTAGAATGAACCCCTGTGCCCCTACAAGGAAGATCTTGTTTATTTTTTTTTACATCATTTTATAAGTCTAGGTGCAATAAGCATCTCAGAATATTTTAAAAGAAAAATGTATTTTTTTTCAAAATTAATTTAATATTTTTTTTGTTTATGAAAGAAACGTATATATTTGCAATCCGTTTTTAGAATTTATTGTAAAATACTGATAATAAAATATTAAGAAAATGACAAAAGCAGACATTATTAATGAAATTACAAAAAGCACTGGCATTGAAAAAGTAGCTGTTCAAAAAACAGTTGAAGCTTTCATGGATCATCTAAAGGTCTCAATGATAAAAGGACACAATGTTTATCTGAGAGGTTTTGGGAGTTTTATTGTAAAGAAAAGAGCTGAAAAAACAGCAAGGAACATATCAAAGAACACAACAATCATTATTCCTGCACATTTTATCCCATCATTTAAACCTGCAAAATCCTTCATTGAAGAGGTTTCCGGTCATGTGATTGAAGACACAAAGGGGAATGTATCAAGTAAGTTTTAAATAGTTAATATATAAACATTATGCCAAGCGGAAAAAAAAGAAAAAGACACAAAATGGCTACCCACAAGAGGAAAAAACGCCTCAGAAAAAACAGGCATAAAAAGAAAAAATAATTCTTAAATTTATTCTGTTATTATGATTTAATAATCCTTTGAAGAAAAATATTCTTTAAAGGATTATTCTATTAGTGTGAAGTCTATCGTGAAGTAGGATGTGGAAATTTTTTGATTGTGAGCAATGAACTCGTTATTGATGTTAATTTCTTTGAAGTAAACATAGCGTTACTTGAAAATAAGGAATTAGCTGAATTAAACAGGGAGAAAAGTAATACAAAGTTTTCTGTCGGTGATATATACCTTGGCAAAGTTAAAAAAATTATGCCGGGATTAAATGCTGCATTTGTAAATGTAGGCTATGAAAAAGATGCGTTCTTGCACTATCTTGACATGGGTCCACAATTTTCATCTCTTAACAAGTTCCTCAAAAAATGTCAGTCAGATAAGCTCAACAGCATGTCTCTCAATGACTTTCAACTGGAACATGACATCAACAAAAACGGCAAAATCACAGATATTCTCAAACAAGGGCAGGATATCATCGTGCAGATTGCAAAAGAGCCTATCTCAACAAAAGGGCCGCGCCTTAGCTCCGAGTTATCTATTGCAGGACGCAATATGGTTCTAATCCCATTTGCTGATAAAGTTTCTATCTCACAAAAAGTTAAATCAGAAGAAGAACGCAGCCGTTTAAAAAAGCTTATTCAAGGCATTAAACCGCCAAACTATGGGGTAATTGTTAGAACAGTTGCCGAGGGCAGAAAAATATCTGAATTAGAGGCTGAATTAGAAGAACTCGTAAGCCGTTGGGAATCGGTTGCTGCAAATATCAAAAATGCCGTTCCTCCAAGATTACTTATTGGCGAAATCAACCGAACATCAGCAATTCTCCGCGATATTCTTAACGCTTCGTTTAATAATGTTTTTGTGAATGATGAGGCATTTTACGAAGAAGTAAGAAAATACATTTTGGAGATTGCACCCGAGAAAGAAAAAATAGTAAAATTATACAGTGGCACTGAACCTATTTTTGAACATTTTGGGATTGAGAAAAAAATAAAAGCATTGTTTGGAAGAACAGTGCCAATGAAAAATGGAGCATATTTAGTGATTGAACACACTGAAGCATTGCATGTGATTGATGTTAACAGTGGCAATCGTACAAATTCAGAAAAAGATCAGGAATCCAATGCACTTGATGTGAATCTTGCTGCTGTGCAGGAAATAGCTCGTCAGTTAAGATTGCGCGATATGGGTGGTATTATCGTGATTGATTTTATTGATATGCACAACCCTGAAAATAAGCTGAAAGTTTTTGAAAAAATGAAAGAGCTGATGTCCACAGAAAGGGCAAAACATCATATTCTTCCATTAAGCAGGTTTGGCTTACTACAAATTACGCGGCAACGTGTTCGCCCTGAGATGAATATTAAAACTGTTGAAGCCTGTCCCACATGCAACGGCACAGGAGAAGTCTCACCAACGATTCTGTTTATTGATGATGTTGAAAGCAACCTTACATACATTTTTTCTAAAATAACAGATAAGAAAATCATTCTTAAACTGCATCCGTTTATTGCTGCATATATAACGAAAGGTCTATTTTCCCAAAGATTTAAATGGACAAGAAAATTTGGTAAGGGCATTAAAATTATTTCATCTACCGCATATACTCTGAAAGAATATCATTTCTTCCATAAAAATGGTGAAGAAATCATGTTGTAATTAG
>JAVHQG010000281.1:0-2205 GCA_036171035.1 Bacteroidales bacterium | reverse complement strand
AATATTAGTCACAAAGTTATATTTATTATTATAAAAAATAAGGTTTATTTTACAAAAACGCAACGTAGAAAGATTATTTCTTTATCAATAAGTTCCTGCATTCCTGAACATTGCCCTTTGAGGCAGGTGTTCTCGCCGACTTTTTTGTTGCGAAGTTTTTCTGATTCAGATTTAATTATGGTGCAACTTACATTGCCATTGTATTTACTTTTGTTTTGAAATATAACAGTAGTTGTGGAATCTGTATTTTTTGTTATTTCGGCAATTTGCCCACTCACTTGAATAATAGGGTCGCCGGTAACATATTTTTTAATAGCATTTGTTTCGTTTGTCTCAAAGGCTTTAAATATCTGATCATCTGTAACAACAATGTCTGCACTCGATCCTAAAATATCTTTATGTGGTTTGTTGTATAAGTACAACCCAACGGTGACAGAAATTGCTGTAGCAACAAGTATTACAATGATGATTATTTTTTTTAGATTCATATATTATTTTTTTAATACTTTATACCTTTTTCGCCAACAGTTATTTTTTATAGACTTCCATCACAACATCAATATTCACATCCATACTTTTTGCAAATTTATCTTTTACTAAATCAGGGATAACGATAGCATAATCTTTTGGCACAACAGAGAACTTGGTTTTAACAGATACTTTTCCATCTTTCACTTCAATTGTACCTTTTTCAGAAATATTTTTTGTTACGCCATGCATGGTAAGATTCCCATCAACCGTAGCTTTGTATGTTCCATTTTTCACAAAATTAATTTCAGATAAATTTTTTATTTTCCCTTTGAATTCTCCTTTTGGATATTTTGATGACTCAATATAATTTTCATTGAAATGTTCCTCCATGAGTGCCCGTTGAAATTTAAAAGACTTCATTAATAATTGTACAGAGAGATCTCCGGTTTTAGTGTCCAAAACCATTGCAGACTCATTGTTGTGTGCCTCAATATCCTCCATCGGAGAGTGAGAAAAAAACCAGATATGACCTTTCTTTGTGAAATATTTGTCTTGTGAAAATGAACAGGTTGCAATTAGAACAACTAGTGCAAAAACTAAACTTAATCTACTTATCATATTTTTATATTTTAGTAATATTTTGTGTTTTGGTGGTTTTGTGCTAATCCTGTTTTTGAAAAGAAAATACTCTTGAAATATTAAAGCCTATTCTTACTTCATTTTTCAGCCAATGCCCTGATGTTTCGTTTATAAAGGTACGTTCAGTCATGTTTTGTGAATTGGTTAGCATCAGTTGAAATACATGCCCACCGGTTTCAATATCAATGCCGAATGACAAAGAGTTGGGGTTGTATGTAGCACCTTGAAATAGAGCATGTATTGAATAAAAATATTCCCAGTTAAATGACATTCTTTTGGTTAATTTTATTCTGCCACCAACGCCAATTGAGAAATTATCATTGCTTTCTATCGCTGTTGGAATCATATTTTTGTGAATGAATGTTGGAGAGAGTTGCAGTGATAATCGGTCGTTTACTTTTCGTGCAATAAGTCCTTGAAAAACATACGACATCCTTGAGGAAAAATAATTTGTTCGTTCCGGATGTTCCCATTTCAGACCGTTTGCATCGCAACCCATGTATAATGAAAATGATATTGGCATATTTTTTTCTCCATTGGATTGCCTCAAAAGGCTCAATTTTGTAAAACCATTTATTGTTTTTTCAAATGTTGATCTGCCTGCGCCAACCATTAGCCAGTCTGTAATTCCATAGTCAAGACCCAAAAAAATATTTGATTGATCAAGTCCCCAGAATTGATATGCTCCGGAACTCATTTCTCCAAATCGGTGATGAATCCTCACGTCAAGTTGTTTTGTTTTCATCCTTTCAATGGATTGTCCGTTAAGAATTCGTGTTGACTTGAAGGTCGCAGTTGTATATGTAGTAGCCTCTTTCACCGTACTGTTTAACAAGCTATCTAAATCTTGTGAAAAAGTTGTAATAGAAAAACTAATTATTATAATCGTAAAAAATATTTTTATCATCTGTAATTTCTATTGATTGTTTAGTGTTCGTCCATAAAGTCAGTGTCTGATTCATAGTGTCCGAGTTTAAGGCTTTCGATGTTTTGAAAGTCAGGAGTTTACTGATGTAAATGACTGACTCGAGAAACAAGAGTAACGAAAAAATCGGACATTATGGACAGACACTATTTAGTTCGACATGCCCGTTT
>JAVHQG010000280.1:5144-36935 GCA_036171035.1 Bacteroidales bacterium | reverse complement strand
GATTTAATAAAACAGCGAACAAAACACCATAAACAACCAAGATATGTTGTAAAAACAAAATGAGCGTGTGCCTTGAATGAAGGTAATTAAAAGAATTATCAGCAATGCTGAATTTTGACATGGAAGGTTTTGAAGCAGAGTAAAGGTAATAGGGGAGAAGCAGCGCACGAGCGAAGAGTGTTAGCTGGTCTCAACCGCTTAAATCAAAGAAATGGACTTCCGCAAACGATGTGCAGGCATAGTTTGCAAACCACTTTATGCTGCTACAGGCGAAAATCTGTGGTGGTGAACGATAAAGGAAAAGGCAAGACAAGTATCTTGTCAGGTGAGAGTAAAGAAGACGAATGAAGATAAACCACTGATGAGGTATCGAAAGTCTAAAGAAGACATCATAAACTGTAGTATCATCATTTGCTACGGGAATAGTATAGCAATAAGTAAAGAGAAGAGCCTGATTATTTGTCTTTACGGTGTCCGGTATAAAGGTGGCGTGAGCTTTACTTGGGGTCAATTTTCGGAACAAGGGAGTGTTGTATGCCGATGCAAAAGAGAAACAGCAAGTAAAGACCTTACGAGCCTATTATCAAAGCGGCATACAGCTGCGGACTAAGTCGTAATAGTGATGAAGTTTCTGTAATGGAAATGGAGCGAAGGGCTTAGCTCGCTCAAGATTTAATTACAAAGACACCAGGAAAGATTCTTCCTGCAAGATTGATGTAACGAAATCAAAGTCTCAACCTGTAAGAACAGGTATAAACGGATAAGGCGTTTATCGGTTGTTAATCAAACATAAATCAAGCTGAATTGGTGAAAACTTGGGTAAGCTTGTATTAAATTGTTTGACAATTCAGTCAATAGGGATAGGAGCGAGAAGAGCCGTGTGAGTCGAGAGGTTCAAGCACGATTCCGTGAGAGGCTTCTGGTGGAAGTTCCCTTGCCTACTCGACTATCATTTGATATCGGGAGAAATTATTACATATACGTTTAAGTCGCAGCTTGAAATTTCAGAACAAAACAAGCCATCGTATATTTGCATAGATGCTTATCCTCCATCTGCTGTAACTGATCTTGTATTATCAAACAACCATATATGCAAAGCACTAGTTGAATTTGCCGGACATCAAAAAATTCAGAAATTTATGCGACAGTAAATATCCGCAGCTGTTGTCAAAAATTTATTACATATACAATGCAAAAAATCGTTAATGTCAGCTCCGACAAGAGCTCCATCAAATCATTCAAAAACCTAGAGGTCGTACTATCTCTCTCTTTCAAATATCATTAAGGTCTCTATTTCATCAATTGTTTTGGGAATTGGTTTGCCTAGCACCCTTGAACCATCTTTTGTAACCAGCACATCATCCTCAATACGGATACCTCCAAAGTCTTTATATTCTTTTAGTTTATCGTAATTTATAAATTGAGCGAACTTTTTATCTTTTCGCCAAAGCTCCATGAGTGCGGGAATAAAATAGATTCCAGGTTCAACGGTAAGCACAAAGTTTTCTTGCAATTTGCGACCAAGGCGTAAATAGCCTGTGCCAAATTGATTTACCCTTTTTGTTTCTTCATCATAGCCAACATAATCTTCACCAAGATCCTCCATGTCGTGTACATCAAGCCCCATCATGTGTCCAAGTCCATGTGGCATGAAAAGTGTGTGTGCTCCCTGAATCACAGCATCTTCAGTGTCACCTTTCATCAAACCAATTTTCTTCAATCCATTAATAATAGTTTTGCATGCCAGCATGTGAATATTCTGATAGGTAGTACCAGGCTTAATTGCAGCAATAGCAACCATTTGAGCGTCAAGAACTATTTGATAAATTTCTCTTTGTTTAGCCGTAAACTTACCTTCTACAGGGATTGTCCTTGTATGATCTGTTGCATATCTTTTTGGAGATTCTGCTCCAGCATCAATCAGAAGTAAGTCACCGTTGTGCATGGTGTTTCCATGTTCATGATTGTGCAACGTCTCTCCATGAATACTTAAAATCACAGGAAAAGAAATATTCCCTCCATATTTTAATGGAATACTTTGCATTGCCCCTGCAATATGCTGTTCAACAGCTCCATCTTTCGTCATCAGCATAGCCGTTTGAAACATTTCCCACGCAACATCTGTAAACGCTTCAATTTCAGCAATCTCTTGCGCTTCCTTTACAGAACGCTGATCAACTACGGCTTTAATAAGCTCTTCCGACGCATAACTTTTTAAATAGTTGTGACTGATACCAAGAAGTTTCTCAAGCAGAATCTTTTTTTCTGCCCGATATGGTGGTAAAAAATGTATTTTTCTCTTATTTTTCAACGCATCATCTATTATTTCATCAAGCTGGCTCAGTGAGGCCGTATATTTCACACCTACTGTTACAGACAAATCCTTTATTGCAGGCTGCGGACCCATCCAAATGATGTCTTCAATCTCAACATCATTGCCATAAATATAATCTCGACCTTCTTCAACATCCAATACTCCTACTAAATTAGTCATATCAAGCCCAAAATAATATAGGAACGTACTATCTTGCCTAAAATAATAAGTATTTGCAGGATAATTCATTGGCACTTCATTATTTCCTGTTAAAAGAATCAGTCCCTCATTAAATTTACTTCTCAATACATTTCTTCGGTTGGTGTATGTTTTTGAATTGAACATATTTATTATTTTTTAATCAAGTTTCATTGCATAACAGTCTTTGTAATCTTTTTCCAGTTTGCTTTTCACAGCTAATAGATCTGATTTTGAATTATATTGACCTATTATTACCCTATAATACATTTTTCCTTTTATCTCTTTTTCTCTAACAGATACCGTTTCTTCATATTTTTTTTCAAGGATATTCGCTATCTCATTTGCTTTCTTTTTAGAGTGATATGATAAGACCTGTATTCCAAAGCCTGAATGATTCACATTGCGATCATTCTCTTCAGATGTGGATGAAATTGCTTTCCCGGATGTTTTTATATTATCATTTTCTTTTTGATAGTCTGATTTCGATGCTAATAATTTGCTATCAATTGACATAATCGGCTTTGATTTATGCACTTTCATCCCTTTTAATGCTTCGGCAAACATTACCAATAGCGAATCGTGAACAGATGCTGTATCAATTATTGCAACTCTGATATTTGCACTACCCTTTTTTACAAAATCGAGTTCTCTAGCTGCTGCAAATGTGAGATCAAGCATTACTTTCGATCTTTTAGGCAACCTGTCGTTAACACGTAAAACGGTTACTTTATTGTTATCCAGATTTTCTACTTTAATAAAAGTATTAAATGGGAGTGTGTTATTGGCACAGGTAAAATTTTTATGATGGAATTTTTCTCCATTTGAGGTTTTTCGACCTTCAAATCTTTTATGATAATATGTTGCTTTACCATAAAAAACACGTGACGAATCTTGAGCTTCAATGTTAAAAATAACTGAAATAAGAAAAATAAACAAAAAACAAATCTTCATATTTATATTTTATTGTAGTAAAAATTAGCTAGTTAGTATAAAAAGGGATGCAAATATAAACAATCATTTGTTAATAAAAAAAGTCTGTCAGAAAAATCTTGACAGACTTTGTCGGGGTGGGCAGATTCGAACTGCCGACCTCCACGTCCCGAACGTGGCGCGCTAACCGGACTACGCTACACCCCGAAAACTTTGCAAAGGTAAAAAAAATTACATAAAAAAAGCTGTCTATTTATTTTGACAGCTTTTTAAAAACAATATTATTGTTTAATATGCAACAAAAATTGATCCTGTTTTAATTGTTCCATTTGCTAGCGTCTTTTCCCAATCGAACTTATATTTGGTTGGGCATGTGTTACTATTTACAACAATTACTTCATTATTATCATAGCCAAAAGTGATGGTTGCCTTTTTCCCATCTGAAGGAATCATATGAATTTTCTGACCACTGTATGGATCCCATTGGCAAGATTGTTTTAACACAACTGCTGTAGCAATCTGGGTATAAAAAGCTTCATTGTCTCTGTTTGTTCCCCATGTTACAAGATTTGTCATTCCATCAGCGATGCCGGTTCCTTCATGTGTAATTACAAAGCTTCCCGGGATACCGGTGAAAGTACGTTTTCTTGAAATATTCCAAGATTTAGTTGTACCATTATCAAATAATATTTCCATTGATCCTGTAATTGAATGAACAATAGAGCCTGTACCATTTAGTTCTCTTACCAAGCCACCAGACACATTTACAAATGTTTTTGTTCCATTCAATGTGATTGATTTTCCTGTTGCAACTCGTTCTATTTTATAATCAATGAATTTAACCCTAACAGTTGCATTAACATCTCTCCAATGAACTAATTGTTGTTTACTTATTTTTATCTGACCTGTTCTAAATCTTGTACCATTACAATTTAAACCATTATATGTTAAAGTAAAAGTAATGGTGTCATTTACAACTGTGGTAGAATCAAGCGTTGTGTTACAAGGTAGCCCAATTGTTTTTGTTGTACCCCTTGACATCACATCATTTGCATCATTCATTGCATCATCAGAAGCTGATTGAACCTCATTATCATCTTTCGACAACTGGCTCATTGTTGTTGTGCTTACAACAGGATCAGGTGTGTCTGTTGTTTTTCTTTTACAACCTGTAAATGCGATAGTAGAGAATAATACTCCAATAACAGCAAATCGGACAAACATTTTAATTTTCATACGTTTTAATTTTTTGATTAATAAATATCCTTTTTTTGCAATAATACACCCTAATGTAAATTCACCCCTATGGCAAACATAAAAGACCGATAGATTAATTGACGGATTTATTTAACAAAGATATACTTGAAAATTGAATTAATAAAATTAAATTTCTCTTGATTATTCATTAATGTTACTTTTGCACTCATTCGAAATTAGATATGTATAGTTTTTTTCTAAAATTTATAAAGTTCTGTGTTGTTGGATTTATTGGTCTTGCAATTGATTTTGGTGTTACTTATTTATGCAAGGAAAAAATTAAAATTCAAAAATATGTGGCAAATGCAATAGGATTTATTTTTGCTGCTACAGCTAATTATTTTCTAAATCGGATATGGACATTTCATAGTAATAACCCACAGATCGTTATGGAATATTCCAAATTTATTTTTGTTTCCTTATGCGGTCTTGGAATAAACAGTATTATATTATGGATGCTAGTAAGTAAATACAAAAAGAATTTTTATATATCGAAACTTATCGCAATTGGAATTACTACAATTTGGAATTTTGCAGCTAATGTAATGATAACCTTTGCTTGAAAATATTGCAGAAAAGAAAAAAATTATTCTGGAACTTCTATATAATTGATTGGGAGATTAAGCATTGACCCTAAATCTTTTCCAACTTCTTCAATATCTTCATCTGAATAATGCCAATTAATAATTAGACCAGTTTCTTCATTGTGAAGTTTTGTAAGCTCTTTAAAAATTGAATACAGCCATTTGGAAGAACTAGTATTGACATATTCAAGTTCAACATTTACAACAGTTGGTTTTGCAGGAGCATTCATATACTCAATAATCCACTCTGCAAGCGGTTGATAGAAACTGTATGTGTTTTCAGGTGTTGATTTGCCTCTTATCTCAATAACACCAGCATCTGCATCGCAGCTTACTGACGGGGTTCTATATGTGCCTTCTCTGCTAAACTTTTCCATTAGGAATCAATAAAATTGAAATTGTACAAGACGATTTCAATCCCCAAAAATACGATTTTTTTTAAAATAACAAGTATTTTATATTAAATATTGCCAATTTTAATGATGGAATCGGGTTTATATTTAAAAATCAATAATTTTGTTGCAGATTTTTTTACAAATATATATAGAACATGAACGTATCATACAATTGGTTAAAGCAGTACATTAACATTCAAGAAACGCCGTTAGAACTTGCAAAAATCCTTACAAATATTGGTTTAGAGGTGGGCTGTATTGAAACATTTGAAACAGTAAAAGGTGGGTTGAAAGGTATTATTATCGGTGAAGTTAAAACCAAAATTAAACACCCAAATGCAGATAAATTAAGCATTACAACAGTTGATATTGGAAGGAAAGAGCTTTTACAAGTTGTTTGTGGTGCGCCAAATGTAGATGCAGGACAAAAAGTAGTTGTTGCTACCATTGGTACAATATTATATAAAGGTGATGAAAGTTTTATTATCAAAGAATCAAAAATCAGGGGAGAATTATCACAAGGGATGATTTGCGCTGAAGATGAAATTGGACTGGGGACTTCTCATGAAGGTATAATGGTTCTCCCTAAAGATGCTTCAATTGGTACGCCTGCCAGTCAATATTTCAAAGTTGAATCTGATACCATTTTTGAAGTAGATATTACGCCTAATCGCATTGATGCAGCCTCTCATTTTGGAATCGCACGTGATTTAGCTGCATATTTTGAAACCACATGCCAAAAACCTTCCGTTGATGCTTTTATGATTGATAACAACAATCATTGTTTTGATGTAAAAGTTAATGACACAGAAGCCTGCCTACGATATTCCGGTATTTCAATTTATGGAGTACTGATAGCAGAATCTCCTGAATGGCTAAAAAACAGGTTAAAATCTATAGGAATAAACCCAATAAATAATGTTGTTGATATAACCAATTTTATTTTACACGAGTTAGGACAACCGCTACACGCATTTGATGCCGATATGATTAAAGGCAAAAAAGTGATAATCCAAACAATGCCTGAAGGAAGCCTATTCACTACACTTGACGGCGTAGAAAGGAAACTATCGTCATCGGATCTAATGATCTGCAACGAAAGCGAAGGTATGTGCATTGCCGGTGTATATGGAGGACTACATTCCGGCGTGACGAATCAAACAACAAATATTTTTTTAGAAAGTGCTTGTTTTAATCCAAGGTATATTAGAAAAACTGCAAAAAAACACGGGCTTTCTACCGATGCATCGTTCCGATTTGAAAGAGGAACAGATCCAAATCTTACAATTTATGCGCTTAAACGTGCTTCAACAATGATTCGTGATATTGCGAAGGGAACAATTTCATCTGAGATTATTGACATATATCCAAATCCTATTAACAATTTTGAAATTGAAATAAAATTTGCAAACATTAATAGATTGCTCGGTAAAAATTTAGAAAAAAACAACATAAAAAACATCTTAAAATCGCTTGAAATCAGTATTGAAAAAGAAGACAATGATGGTATGCTGGTACATGTGCCTCCTTATCGTGTAGATGTGCAGCGCGAAGTAGATGTGATTGAAGAAATATTAAGAATTTATGGATACAACAACATAGAGACACCTATTGAAGTAACATCTTCTCTATCGTATTCACCTAAACCAGATAAAGATAAAATTATTAATATTATTTCTGATTATCTTGCTGGTAGTGGATTTAATGAGATCATGTGTAATTCCCTCACAAAATCGGAATATTATGGTGACATGGAAACCTATCCAAAAGAGCAGTTGGTGACAATTATGAACCCATTGAGCAGTGACCTGAATAGTATGCGCCAATCACTGATTTTTGGGGGTATGGAATCAATCATTTTTAATATTAATCGAAAAAATATTAATCTGAAATTATTTGAGTTTGGGAATTGCTATAAATTAAATCAAAACACCTCTTCAGATGTATTGAAAAAATACTGCGAGACGTTACATCTAGCATTGTTTACTACAGGTAATAAAGCTACTCAAAACTGGACTGCAAAAGATGAACCGACAACATATTTTCAGCTCAAAGCTTATGTTTATAATATTCTGAAACGATTTGGATTTGATGCTGAAACGTTTGAGACCTCTCATACCGGCGAGAAAGCATATAATGATATATTCTCTGAAGGGCTTGTCTATAAAAAAAATAATAAAGAAATCTTCACAATTGGTTCAGTACACAAAAAATTGTTGAAAGCATTTGACATTGAACAGGAAGTGTTTTATGCTGACATCAATTGGACAGCCTTAATGGAACTGCTAAAATTAAATCAAGTAAAATATACTGAAATATCTAAATTCCCTGAAGTACGCAGAGACTTAGCACTACTATTAGACAAACAAGTTTCATTTGAAGAAGTAAAAAAAATCGCTTTTCGTACAGAAAAAAAACTACTTAAAAAAGTTTCATTATTTGATGTGTACGAAGGAGCAAATTTGGGTGCCGACAAGAAATCATATGCAGTAAGCTTTATTTTATTAGATGAAAATAAAACTTTAGCAGATAAGCAGATTGATGGAATTATGGCCTCACTTATCAGAACATTTGAAAAAGAACTTGATGCTAAAATCAGGTAAATTCTGATGCACGCAAGCAAAAAACTTGTTTATGTTCTTGTAATTTTTTCCATGATGATATGGGGCTTATCCTATATATGGGTGAAAAAAGTTTATACGTGCTATACGCCTGCAACTACGGTATTTCTTAGAATTCTTATTGCAACATTTTTTTTTATTATCCTCTCATTTGCACTTAGAAAATTACAGAGAATACAGCGAAAAGATATAAAAATATTTATGCTGCTAGGACTATGTGATCCATTTGGCTTTTTTTTGTTTGAAGGACTTGGTTTGCAATCTACATCACCTGCAATTGCTGCTATTATTATTTCTACTATACCACTATTCCTCCCAATTGCTGTTTATTTTACGCTAAATGAAAAACTCTCTGTATTCAATATATCCGGACTTCTCGTCTCTTTTACAGGAGTACTTGTTGTGGTGTTTAAAAATGATTTATCTATAGCGACTTCAATGATTGGATTAATTTTTTTATTTGTTGCTGTAGGGTTTTCCATTACATCAAATATAGTTCTAAAAAGACTATCTGATTTTTACAATATTTATTCGATTATTACTTGGCTGAATATCTTTAGTGCTCTATATTTTCTACCTATATTTTTCACTTTCGAATATCGTGATTTTATTCATATCAGACCATCATTCAATATATTACTTTCATTATTTGCTTTGGGTATATTTGCATCAGGTATTGCTTTCCTTTTTTACATAAAAGGATTGAAAGAAATAGGTGTTGCAAAAACAAATATTTTTGTAAATATTATTCCGGTGTTTACTGCTTTGTTTTCTTTTATATTTCTTGGAGAAACACTTAATTTGAAAATTATTTTAGGAATTTTTGTGGTTATTGTTGGATTGTTTATTTCTCAGTGGAAAGAAATAAGAGCTTTTTTTGTTTGAGGGGGCATAAAACAAATAATTTCTCTTATGATCTTACAAAATGTGGGATGTCAAAAGGAATTTCAAGCGATATTTCAATTAGTCCTTTAATCCTTTCTTCCTCATACCAAGGGGTTTGATAAATTAATTTTTTTATGCCATTTTTCTCAATAGTGTAACAATTTGTTTCAGATTGTGCCATTAGTTGCGCAATCTTTTCATTTGAGAGAGGAGCATGAAATTCTTTTAGATTCCTACCGATTATTCCTTTGCCACCCTGCATCTCAAATGTCTTCGCTGATTTATTATTCATATAAATGATATTCCCCTTTCCATCGCTGATTGTTACAGCAAAATTTACTTCATTAAAAAATGTGTTCATGGTATTTTATTTTTAATTATTTTTTAAATTTAACAAGCCCAATCCATTGAACTTTCAAATAAGCATTGTGGATCATAAGTATTTTTATAATCAAAATAGCAAGTGCCATCCGAACAAACAATATCCACCAAAGACTTCCGCCCAAAACAACAAATAATAGCGTATCCTCAATAACAGCATGAGCAATACAGAGAAACACAGTAATCAGGCTGGCATCTTTATGAGAAATTTCATTTTTTTCAGCAAATTGAAAAAGCAATCCTGCACCATACATAATTCCAAAAACCACCCCTATCACCCAAGGCACAAAAGCGTTATTTGATATTCCAAAAAATGCAGGAATAAATTTCATTTTTTCTTTAGCATTTCCAATGCCTTTAATTGCCTTTACAAGCCTGTAAGAATAGTTCATAACAAGAATAATAACAAGAATTTGAAGACAAGTAAACAAAATATTTTTCATTATCTGTATCCATGAAAATTCTGTACTTAAATGTTGCGAAATTAAAATAACACCATCAATATGTTCAGGTAAAATCATATTCATTAAAATTCCTGTTACAATCCCGCATATAAACCTGAATAACGCAATCCAAGCTGTAGCAAATTTAAGTTTAATCAGAATTCCGGTCTCAATAATTAGATTATGGCTGATTCCTAGAACAATTCCCAATATTGTGATTTGTCGAAACGTAAGATCAAATGCAGCCATCGTGGCTATTCCTCCGTATATACTATTTACACCTGCTGCAATAAGCGTTACAGCCGTTTCTCCCGGCAATCCCATAGACCTCATTACTGGTGAAAAAAATGGAGAAATAAAATCAATAAACCCTATTTGCTTTAATATTACTGTTAACACGGCAAGAGGAACATATACTTTGATCATTTTCCACGACAAAAGCAACGATTCAACGAGAGTGTTTTTTTTATTAATTTGTGTTTTAAACATTCAGTAGCACTAAAAATCTTTGCAAATGTGGTATTTTTCGGGCAAACAAATAATATTTATCAATAAATTTATTTTATCATTGATTTTACAATTATTGGTAACATTTATAAAATCACTACTTTTACAAAAATATAATATGGCTGGAAAATTATTTTTGATACCAACATTACTTGGAGATTGCAACTCGGAGAAATTAATTCCGATTTGTGTTACCGATGCTATAAATTCTATTCGTGTTTTTATTGCAGAAGATATTCGCTCTGCCAGACGGGCACTTAAAAAAATGGGAATAATAACACCTATTGACGAGCTGTTTTTTTTTGAATATAACGAGCACACACCTGCTTCAGATACCTCAAAATATTTACAACCGCTTATTGATGGCAAGGATGTCGGAATTATCAGCGAAGCAGGTGTTCCCGGAGTTGCAGATCCTGGGAGTGAAATTATATTGCTGGCTCATCAAAAAAACATTCAGGTTATTCCGCTCACCGGACCTTCTTCAATTCTACTAGCAATGATGTCTTCCGGTTTAAATGGACAAAATTTTGCTTTTGTTGGTTATATTCCGGCTAAAAAAGAGCAGCGAATTCAGCATTTAAAAAAACTTGAGCGCAAATCTGAAACAGAGCAACAATCACAAATATTTATTGAGGCTCCATATAGGAACCAACATTTATTGCTTGATATTATCGAAAATTGCTCCCCAAATACATATCTTTGTATTGCATGTGATATTACTTTGGAAACCGAATTTATTAATACAAAAACAATCTCTGATTGGAAAAAAAACATTCCTGAAATCAACAAAAGACCTTCAATATTTATTATTCATAAATTTTAGATATGGGAAAAGTTAAAATCATTCAGCTAAGTGCAGAAGAAATTAAAAAGAGAGGAATTAATAGTTGGCCTATCTGGACAAAAGAAATCTCAAAATTTGATTGGGTTTATGAGTGTTCGGAACAATGTCTTATATTGGAAGGCGAAGCAATTATTCACTCTCATGATGGTGATTTTTCTTTTAAAGCTGGCGACTTTGTGACTTTTGAAAAAGGATTAAACTGTGTTTGGGAAATTAAAAAACCGGTACGGAAGTATTACCATTTTGAATAAAACTACTATGAAAAAAATTATTATTTCAATCGTTATTTTTCTCTGCATATTTGGATTATCCTATATGTTCTATAGTAAATATTCAGAAAAAATAAATCGTATTAAATCTCTTGAAAAAGCATTTAATAATGAGAGTTTTCAAGTTAAAAATTTAAAAGCAGCTAAAGATTCACTTTCCCATATAAATTATTATTTATCACGTTTCCGAGCACTAACTGATGCAATGTGGTACAGAGATTCTCTTAGAATTCCATTAAAATATAAGGTTGGAGATAAAGTGATTTTAAAAAGAGATTCTGCAAAGGTCGTAATAACCGATATTATTATTGGTGGCAGCCAACATGATTTTTATATAAAATATCGTGTAACAGGTAAAGATAAAATGACTGAAGAGATTGTACCCGAACTTATATATTAATCAAAGTAATTCTATTATTTTTTCAAGCTTAATCCCTCGTGAACCTTTAATAAGAATATTCTTATTTTCTATTGGATATTCCCTTATATAATCACACAATTTATCTGAATTTTCAAATGTCTGAAATTTGAAATTTGAAAATATTCCCGAAAATATTTTCCCTACAAGAAAAACATCTTTAAAATTTAGTTGCACCACTAATTCAACGATAGATAAATGCTCCTGTTTTGCATATTCACCAAGTTCCAGCATATCTCCTAAAACAAGAACTTTATTCTCTACATCCATTAAAGCAAAATTTTTAATAGCTAATGTCATGCTCGATGGATTTGCATTGTATGCATCAAGTATCAATGTGTTTTTTAAGGTTTTTTTAAGCTGTGAACGATTATTGTCAGGCTGATATTCACTAACTGCTTCTGCTATTTTTTTTGATGAAACGCCAAAATAGTAACCAACGGTAACTGCTGCAAGGAGATTCTCAAGATTATAATCTCCAATGAGATTTGAGCTAACATTAAAATGATTTGAGTCAGCATTTTTTGAATAATTTGATGCGATTTCTTTTAATGTAATATCTGCATTTAAAAATGCTGTATTTCTTAAGATTTTGCCATAGCAATCATAATCTTTTTGGATTCCATATTTAATATATGATTTACCATTTAATATTTTGGTAAGGATCTGATTATCTGCACATGCAAAGATTACAGACTCATTTGTAATTAAAAAATCATACAATTCTTTTTTAGTAGCAACCACACCGTCAAATGATCCAAATCCCTCAAGATGCGCTTTCCCTATATTAGTAATCAAACCATGAGTAGGCTTACAAATATTACATAAAAAACCTATTTCACCCGGATGGTTTGCTCCCATTTCAATCACAGCAAGATTATGCTCCTTCCCAATAGACAGTACTGTTAACGGAACACCTATGTGATTATTAAAATTGCCTTTTGTATATATAATATTATATTTCCTCCCAAGAATAGCACTCAATAGCTCTTTGGTTGTTGTTTTACCGTTGGTTCCCGTTATTCCTATTATCGGTATCGTAAGCTGTTTTCGATGATAAATAGCCAACTCTTGCAGGCATTTTAGCACATCCGGTACGAGTATATATTGGTCATTCCTTTTATACTCTTGCTGATCAATAACAACATATGCGCATCCAAGAGCAAGAGCGTTTTCCGCAAAACTATTACCATTGAAATTGTCTCCTTTTAAAGCGAAAAAAATGCTTTCAGGATATATCTTTCGTGTATCTGTACAGATTATTGGATACTTAAGATACAAGCAATATAAATTTTCAATATTCATGTTTTGGGTCTGTTATTGCATAAAAAAACCCCATAATATATATGAGGTCTTTTTAAAAAAATGAATTTTTATTTTTTACTGTTATTCCCTACAGGGCTTCCTACACGAACCATTGCACAACGAAATCCAAGATCTGCTTGCCTTTGTCTTTCATCAAGAAATCTTCTTGAACCCGGAGTTAAAAAGTAGGAACGATCTTTCCATGAGCCTCCTTTATATACTCTGGCACGATCATTAACCATAGAACGCATACCGGCACCTTTTGACTTGTATGTAGCACCAGGTTGTTTATCCCATGTTCCAGTTTCTAAATTATAGTTGTCTCCATGAAAGTACATTGTTGACGAACCAAGTTTTCTTTCTTTTGCATCTCCGGGATCAACCCAATATGCAGATGATTTTCCTTCACTAATAACAGACGATTCCCAGTCACCATCAAGATAGTTTATATTATCAGAAGTATTATAGTTTCTACGATCATATGATTCATCTTCAGTAACTTTTCTCAACTGAATTCTACCAAGACTATCTTTTTGCGCAATTTCACCCGTTGTAGAATCTCGTACCTGAGTTTGAAAAACATTCCCTCTAAAAGGTCTAAATTCATTAGCATCTTCTGATGTCATTGGTCTATAAACATCCATTACCCACTCATTTACATTCCCTGCCATGCAGAATAAACCGTAATCATTCGGCCAGTACGCATCAACTGGAGCGGTAATATCAGCCTTATCATTTAAAGCACCTGCAACCCCCATGTTATCTCCTCTGCCTCTCATAGAATTGGCCATAAACTTACCTCTGTCTGCGGCTTCGTCATTTCTAATATAATGCCCACCCCAAGGATAAAGCCTTCTTTCAAATATACGTTCATTTGCCTTCATTTCACCGATAAGTGCCAAACCTGCAAACTCCCATTCAGCCTCGGTTGGAAGCCTGTAGCGTGGGAGGAATATTCCATCTTCCATTCTAACTTTTCTACGATCCTTATTTGGATCCATATCTTCTAACATCCCCTGATTTCTAGGATTTACCATTCCTTCATATTGACCCGACAAATAGGCATCCGTATTGAAATTGTCATCCCCATTTTGAGCAGGATTCCAAAGCATAAGACCCGTTTTTTCAATCAATATCCATTCATTTACCCTATCTGTTCTCCATGCACAATAGTCATTACACTGTAGCCAATTAACCCCAACAACAGGATAATTTGCATATGCAGGATGACGCAAATATAACTCAACCATTGGCTCGTTATATGCTAATTTTTCTCTCCATACCAGTGTGTCCGGTAATGCTTTTTTATATACTTCAGGAAAATCAGTAAATACACGGCTTAACCAATAAAGATATTCACGATAGTCTCTATTCCTAACTTCCGTCTGATCCATATAAAATGAAGAAATACTTACACGACGGGGAACATTATTCCAATCATACATTACGTCTTGTTCTGTTCTTCCCATTGTAAAAGTACCACCTTCAATTAGCACCAGACCGGGTCCTGTTTCCTGTTCAAGATAATCAACAACGTCAAAACCTCCATTATCCTGATCGTTATAAGTCCATCCCGTGGTCTGAGAGACCTCCTGTTTGCATGATATAAATGAAAATAACATCAACGCAACAATTAATGAGATTCTTAATTTACCATTCATAGTATAAATAGTTTGATGATATTATTAATAACTAAAATGACGGACAACTTATTGTTCTAAACTTTTTTTGTTTTTTTCTACAATTAAACGTTGCAGACATCGTCACTTCATGCGCTCCTAATGTTTGGTTTTTTAATTTAGAGACTGTCAGGTCATAAGAATAGGAAAACTTAAATTTGTCCTGCACAAAACCAACAAGCATAATAAATGAGTCGTAATGAAAATTGAAATTCTGCCTAAACCAAATACCTCCAACAATAGAATTTCTATTAAGATAAAAACCATAATTTAACTGTTGGAACTTTTGTTGTTGCTGAAAAAGCAAATTTGGAGAAATTGACAATTCATTTCTTTTAAAACGCATACTGCTCAATGGAATAGTTGTACCAAAATGCACTGTATATTTTCTAGGAAGCACTGCATCACTATTTCCTCTAAATGACTCTGAAGGCTCTGTTAAGTGGTGTACAGCAAATCCAAAATATGATGATTTATTGTATCCTATCAACCCTGCTGAAAAGTCAAACAGCCCTTTTACATTATTTGTCTGTACACTTGTTTCTGCTGTTTGATAAATTGGACCATACAATGGATGAATCATATCAGGGAAAACAAAATCCATATTGAGTTTTCTTTGTATATATGAAGCCTGAAAGCCGCCTTTTAAAGAGAAATTCCTTGAAATAGGAACCGTATAAGCATACATTGCATTTATATATGTAGTTTTAATTGCTCCATCTCCTTGAACATCTTGCATTAAATGCAAACCAACACCACCTTCTAAAGCATCCATATGCTGGTCATATGCTGCGCTATATGTTACATAAGTTGATCCTAAAGCAGGCCACTGATTTCTATATGCCAATGATGCTCTCGGACACCTCTCTGACCCTGCAAAAGCCGGGTTTAGATAAAGCGGATTCGCATAAAACTGACTGAATTGCGGATCTTGTGCAACAACAAAATCTGTCTTAAATATTAAAACTGTTATGAGAATTACTGCAAACCTTTTAATCATTATTTCTGATTTTGATAATGAATTGTGCAATTATATAAATATTTTTTTTCAAAACAAAGATTTAATCAAATAACCTTCGATAATTTGCAATATTAATACATTTTAATCGTTTTTGAAAAGATTTCATTTTCTTTGTTATCAGCTTTAAATCACATTACAATATTACATTAAAATAATGAACACTGTTAATAATTTGTTTAAAAAAAAATATAAATGAAAATAATTATTGCTTTAGTTTTTATAGTTGTCTCATTTACAGCTATTTCTCAAAATGAGCATCGATACCAAATTCAGTGGAAAACTCCGGTAAATGAAAAATTCGGATCAGAGTTAGTCCAATTTTTAAGTTTCGATCAGGCATCATATAATGATAAAAATATTCCTATTTGGTCTCAAAGAATAAAATTATCGGCACAAAATAATTCCATCGAAGCAACCCTTATAAATCCTACATCTGAAGCTGTTTCTGATGCTGAAGCCGTTATTTTAAATAAATATGGTGATATCCCTACTGATTTTTCAATAACAGTAGTCACACAAATTGAAAAAAAAGTAAAATATGGGACAATTCAGATTACGCCTTTAAAGAAAAATGCTTCAAACGGTAAATTTGAAAAACTTATAAGTTTTAACCTTGATGTTCGCCAAAAATACATCCCAAGTATTTCTCCCAAAACAAAACGAGGCAGCTTCACCACAAATTCTGTATTAAGAACAGGGAAATGGGTTAAAATTAAAATACCTCTTTCAGGAATTTACAAACTCACTTTTTCTGATATAAAAAATTATGGCTTAAACCCAGTAAACATAAGCGTATTTGGAAATGGTGGAGGGATGCTCCCTTTACTTAACAAAGATTTTAGACATGATGATTTAGTCCAAAATTCTATCTCTTTTGAAGACGTAAATTGGAATGGTACGTTCGATAATGGTGATTACATATTGTTCTATGCCGAAGGGTCAACATCCTGGAGATATGACACGTTAAGTCATAAATATCTGCATACGAAACATTTGTATTCAGATTACAACTATTATTTTTTAACAGATTATATTCCTGCAAAAACAATAAGCACAGTATCTTCTTTGTCATCCGGAAATGTAACGGTTAATTCTTTTGATGATTATGACTTTCATGAAACAGACTCGCTTAACCTGATTAAATCAGGGAGGAGTTGGGTTGGGGAACAGTTTGATATTATTACCAACTATAATTTTAATTTTAATTTTCCTAATGTTGTAACCTCTATTCCTTTGAAAATAAGTACATCGTTACTGGCTCGTTCATCAGCTTCTAGTTTGTTTAATATTTCTGCAAATGGACATACATTGGTTAACTCTCCTGTAAGTATCCCGTCTGTAAACCTTAGCTCTACTACCAACGCGTACGCATATGAGATTCCGACAAATTATTCATATTCTACAACTTCTGAAAATCTTACATTAAATATAAATTACAATAAGCCCAATTCTTCTTCGCAAGGATGGCTCAATTATATCATTGTAAATGCACGCAGAAATCTTATTATGGCCGGAAATCAGATGCAGTTTAGAGATATGACCTCTGTTGGTTTAGGAAAAATAGCATCATTTGTATTGACAGGTGTTACATCTGATACAAGAATTTGGGATATTACCGATCCGTTAAATGTGAAACAAATTATTCCGATTTCTAATGCTGGTGGCACAATCGTTTTTAATGCTCTTTCAGATTCACTGCGTCAATACGTTGCTTTTAGCGGATCATCCTTTTACACCCCAATTCGAGTGGGAGATGTGACAAATCAAAATTTGCATGATGTTTCTAATACAGATTTGGTCATTGTTACACATCCGATATTTCAGAGTTATGCTGAACAATTAGCAAATCATCACAGAAACAAGGATAACATGTCTGTAGTGGTTGTAAAACCCGATGAAATTTATAACGAATTTTCATCGGGATGCCCTGATGTATCTGCTATTCGTGATTTCATGAGAATGTTGTACGAAAAAGCATCTAGTGAAAGTGAAATGCCAAAAAATCTATTACTGTTTGGTAGTGGATCATATGATAATAAGACCATATCAGCAACTAACACTAACTTTATTCTTACATATGAATCTGCAAATTCTCTTGATCCTACCGGATCGTATGTTTCTGATGATTTTTTTACGCTACTCGATTCTACAGAAGGGAATGTCAATGGTACAGAAAAAATGGATATTGGAGTAGGAAGATTGCCTGTGAAAACTGTAGATGAGGCAAAACTGATGATCGACAAAATCATAAATTATACCAGTCCAAATGCTTTTGGAGACTGGCGCAACGTAATTACATTTGTTGCTGACGATGCCGAAGATGTAACACAACATCAAACACAAGCAAATGATCTGGCAAACAGAATTGATACCTCTAGTACAGTTTATAATATTGATAAAATATATTTAGATGCCTATCAGCAAATTAGTACACCATCAGGGAATCGTTATCCAGACGTTAATTTAGCCATAACAAATCGCATTAAAAAAGGCACACTAATATTTAACTATACCGGGCATGGAAATGAATTAGGTCTTGCTCATGAACGTGTGATTACAACAAGTGATATAGCATCATGGAACAATTGGAATAAATTGCCTGTGTTTATGACAGCTACTTGCGAATTTAGCCGATTTGACGATTATTCGCGAACGCCAGCAGGTGCCCTGATTTTGCTGAATCCTAAAGGTGGTGCAATTGCGCTGTTTTCAACTACACGACTTGTCTATTCAACTCCGAACTATTATTTGAATTTAAGCTTTTATGATTTTATATTTAAGAAAGATGCTAATAATCAGGTTTTAAGACTTGGAGAAGTGATGCGACTAACTAAAAATGATCCAAGAAATGATGGCACAAATAAAAGAAATTTCACACTTCTTGGAGACCCGGCGTTGCAAATTTCAATACCAAAAAACAACATTGTAACCACGAGCATCAACAGCCATGTGATTTCGAGTGTAGTTGACACTATAAAAGCTCTGAGCAAAGTCACTGTAAGTGGATATGTTGCTGATCCATCCGGAACAAAATTAACAGGATTTAATGGCATTATTTATCCTACAGTTTTTGATAAACCTAAAAGCGAATCAACAAGAGGCAACGATGGCAATTCTCCATTAATTTATAAAACCCAAAATAAAACTCTTTTTAAAGGTAAAGCTTCTGTAAAAAGTGGAGAATTTACCTATTCGTTTATTGTTCCTAAAGATATTTCATATACAGTTGGATATGGGAAATTCAGTTATTATGCTGACAATTCGGTTGAAGATGCAGCAGGGTATTTTAATAAGTTTTTTGTTGGCGGAACAAGCACAAGCACATTTAATGATGAAATAGGTCCAACGGTGCAGCTATACATGAATGATGAGCATTTTGTTTTTGGAGGGCTTACCGATGAAAGCCCTGTGATGCTTGCTATTGCTGAAGATTCAAGTGGAATAAATACTGTAGGTAATGGCATTGGACATGATATTACGGCTGTGATGGATGGAAACACTAACAAAACATTAGTATTAAATGAATATTATGAGGCAGAGTTAGATAATTATCAAAAAGGTCGGATAAATTATGATTTCACACAATTAAATCCCGGTCCGCATAATATTAAACTTAAAGTTTGGGATGTGAATAATAATTCTGCAGAATCATATACGGAATTTATTGTAGCAAATTCAGCAGAACTTGTTTTAGATCATATATTTAACTATCCCAACCCATTTACGACTCAAACAGCATTTTATTTTGACCATAACCTAATAAATACTGATTTAAGTGTACTAATTCAAGTATTTACAATAACAGGAAAAATTATTAAAACCATTGAAGGAACCATAAATACATCAGGTTACAGAAGTTCTCCGTTGAACTGGGACGGTAAAGATGATTATGGCGATAAAATCGGACGAGGTGTTTATATTTACAAAATACGAGTTAAGCCACCAACAGGACATACCGTTGAGAAATTTGAAAAACTTGTGATTTTAAAGTAATAAAATCAGCAATATTGAGTTTTTTAGTATATTTGCAAATTAAGCCTTTTGTAGTATGAACAAATTTCTCAAATCAATATTTATCTTATTGCTTGTTTTTGTCGGTGTTATCTCTTTCACCTATAGTTATTCTCAAAGTAGCCAGCCAACAACTAAAGAGGATCCTTTAGGGCGCGATAAATTAAATTCCAATCCTATAACAACGGCGGTACCATTTTTACTAATAGCACCCGAATCGAGAGGTGGTGGAATGGGCGATGCAGGAGTGGCAACTACGCCAGACGTTAACTCTATGCACTATAATCCGGCAAAGTATGCTTTTTTAGAAAAAGATTTAGGCGTTGCAATGTCTTATTCTCCCTGGTTGCGGGCGTTAGTACCAGATATTAATCTTGCCTATCTTACGGGATATAAAAGAATTGACAAATCACAAGTTGTTGCAGCCTCGTTAAGATATTTTTCTTTGGGTAGCATTACTTTTACAAATGAATATGCACAAACGATAAAAGATTTTACGCCAAATGAATTTGCAATTGATGGCTCGTATTCAAGACTTTTCTCATCGAATATTTCAGGAGCAGTAACATTAAGATATATTTATTCAAATCTAGCAGGAGGGATCAGCGTTGGAGGAGCTGAATCACACCCTGGAAATTCAGTAGCTACAGATGTTTCTGTCTTTTATCAAAAAGAACTCAAAATTCAGCAGAAGAAATCCAAAATCATGATTGGTACGAATGTTTCAAATATTGGTACCAAAATATCTTATACTGACAATGCCGATAAAGATTTTATTCCAATCAATTTAAAACTAGGAGCAGGCTTGACTTCTGAATTAGATGAATATAACACAATCATGATTACGGCTGAAGTGAACAAATTATTAGTACCTACACCGCCCATATACGATTCGTTGATTGGAGGGTTTGTGATTGTTGCAGGAAAAGATCCTAATGTTGCCATTGCAACGGGTTGGCTGAACTCTTTTAGTGATGCGCCCGGAGGCTTTAATGAAGAGTTACGAGAGTTTACGATTTCATATGGAGCAGAGTATTGGTACTCAAAGCAATTCGCTTTACGAGCAGGATATTTTCACGAAGATCAAACCAAAGGCAATAGAAATTTCTTCACTTTTGGATTAGGATTAAGGCTAAATGTTTTTGGGTTAGATTTTGCATATTTAATACCTACACACATGCGAAACAATCCACTTGCAAATACCCTCCGTTTTACACTCACATTTGACTTTGAGGGTTTAAAAAATCAAGATAACAAAGCAGCTCCAAGTACAAATTAATGCGCACAAGAATCGGCATTGGTTATGATGTTCATCGCCTTGATGAAAAACGAGCATTATGGCTTGGGGGAATAAATATTCCACACTATAAAGGTGCTGTTGCTCATTCAGATGGCGACGCATTGATTCATAGCATTTGTGATGCCCTACTTGGTGCAGCCCATCTTAGAGACATTGGATTCCACTTCCCGGATACAAGTAATGAATATAAGAATATCGACAGCAAAATACTTCTTTCAAAAACAGTTCAATTGTTGCATGAGAAAGGATTTGCTATTGGGAATATAGATTGCATCATATGTTTACAAAAGCCAAAAGTGAGCGAGTATATTGCGAAAATGCAACAAAAATTAGCTACAGTATTAAAAATTTCAGAAGAAGATATTTCAATAAAGGCAACAACTACAGAAATGCTTGGTTTTGTTGGAAGAGAAGAAGGAATTGCATGTTATACAGTGGCAATTATTGAAAAAATCTGATATTTTTTATTTTTAGTTAGAAACCTCTCTATGATACTCTACAAGTGAAAATGGAAGTTCTGCAATGGATTCATATTCTTCACCTCGCTCTTTCATTTCATAATCATCATAAACAAAGTACCAGCATATGAGAATAACAATTCCATTGTCCTGAATTTCTTTCAGTATTTTAAAAATATCAAAAAGGCATTTTGAAGAACTTGTATCGAAATATTCAAGCTTAATATGGAACGTGATTTTGTCTTTAACTATTTCTTTATATGCTTCAAGCCAACTACAAATTGAAGCATAAAACTTCACAGCATCTTGTGGAATTGAGCGTCCGGATATTTCAAGTCTTCCGGTAACATGATCGAGTGTTACGGCAGGTGTTGTCTTCGATCCTTTAATATTAACTTGGTACATGGTTTGTAAAAAAATTAAAACAATTTATTTCCTAAGGGCTTTATTATAGACTTTCATAAAAAGATCAAGAGCCATTGTCATAGAGGGGACATCAGGAATTGGGGCTTGAATATCGAGACGCAAACCGGCATCAGTAACAGCTTTGCATGTGGCTGGACCAAAAGCCGCTATTTTTGTGGTTTTTTGTTTAAATTTAGGGAAATTTTGTTTTAAAGAAAAAATTTCTCGAGGGCTAAAAAAAACAAGAATATCATAGGAAAAGTCTAAAATATCTGAAAGGTTACTGTTAACTGTACGGTAAAGAATAGTTTTTGTAAATTTTATTTTATTTTTTTCAAGTTTATCAGGTATTTCATCATTGTGAACATCAGAGCAAGGAAGCAAAAATGTTTCTTCGCTATGTTTTTTAATAATATCCATCAGATAAGGAATGCTTCCATTTCCATAAAAAATCTTGCGTTTTCGATATACGATATACTTTTGCAGATAGAAAGCTGTAGATTCTGAGATACAAAAGTACTTCATTGAATCGGGAACAACTACCTTCATTTCTTCACAAAGGCGAAAAAAATGAGTTATGGCAGTTTTACTGTTAAAGACAACAGCTGTATGATCAAGTAAGTTGATTTTTGCAAGCCTAAACTCTTTTGCATTAACAGGATCGATGTGAATAAATGGTCTAAAATCAATTTTAAGACCGTATTTCTCAGCGAAATCGAAGTAAGGAGATTTTTCAATCTCCGGTTTAGGTTGTGATACTAATATCTTTTTAATCTTCAAAGCAATAAATGTTAATTATTTTGTAAAAATGTTTTATTTAACTGTTTATCAGCTTGTAAAAGAACTTACCTAATATTAAGATAGGTAAAATTTCGACGGTGCAAAGGTATAAAATCAAATAGAAAAAGGAAAAATTTATTTTAATACTTATTTGAACACCTCTGAACAACCTGAACAAAAAAGAGATGGCAAATAATATGATACCTAAAACAATCAATAATCTTGCAAATTTATCATTGCAAAAAGGGATACAAACAGTAATTGGAATCAATAATATCCCATAAATCTTATGAAATAAAAATAAATTGTGTACGTACTCAAATATTGTTTTTGGGGCTTTGAAAATATAGCCTAAGAATGCATAAAAGATAAATTTAAAAACGTATATGATTGATAGGCACATTAAGAAAACACTAAATAGAAGAAAATTACTTAATCCAAAATAAGGTAGTTTAAAAATGTAAAAAATCTCGTACACAAAAAATCCTGTATTTAGCACAAATAACATATTTAGTGCAAAAGAGATTCTTTCTGTAATGGAACTTCTTTCGTTCATTAATTTATAGGATGCGTTGCTATCGTAAACCGATTGAAAAATGCGAGATAAATATTTTCTAAAAAAGCTATAAACCCAACCTAGAACGACAAGTGATAGTATCATTATTAAAATCATCCAGTCAGGCTTTGCTTTAGCAAGAACTTTTCCAGCCATCCAAATATGTGGTTGTGCCTGAATAAGAGTATATTTTTGCTTGATCATCGTATCAACATTTATAGCAGAATATTTTGGTACATCGAGAAAAATATATCTTGTTTGTTGATGATTTTGTTGGATAATGGAGGGATGAACAGATTTCACCGTCAATGTATCATTATGAACAAGCGTATCCGTAGCGAGAAATGTATCTGTTACAAATTCATTCGTACTTTGAAAGGAATCACCAGAGTGTGTTGTCTCCTGCACATTTACTACAGAGTCTTTGAGAATGGATAAATCCTTATGTTTAATGAGTGTATCTTTATGTTTATGAGAAACAGAATTTTTTTTTCCATGTTTCTTTTTTTTCGCCACATACTGCTGCCCCTCCTCACTTTTCAAGGAGTCTTGTTGTAACAAGATATTACTAAAATAAAATGTCATTATTGAAAATATGATTAAAACTTTTCCCTGTGTTTCCCATCGTTGTCATTAATAATGCTTACATAACTTTTATAACGAGACCATGCTGCTTCGCCTTTTTCAAGAGCATCTTTAACAGCGCAATTAGGCTCATGAATGTGTGTGCAATTATTGTATTGACATTTTGCTGAAAGCTTAAAAAATTCAGGGAAAAAATGATATACCTCTTCTTTATAAATATCAACAATACCAAACCCTTTGATGCCAGGTGTATCAATGATAAATCCTCCATTTTTCAAAGCATACATCTCATAATAAGTTGTGGTGTGTTTACCTTTCAGGTGTGCATCAGAAATGGCACTTATTTTTAGATTTATTTCGGGATCTATTTTTTTAATCAGTGAAGATTTTCCAACCCCGGAATGACCTGAAATAACACATATTTTATTGTTAAAAAGATTTTTTACCGGTTCAAGATTAATTTCTTTTGTGATAGATATTTTGTAACATTCGTAGCCAATTTTTTTGTAAACATCGATAAGATTATCGAGTAGATTTGTTTCCTGAGAATTTAGTAAATCGACTTTATTAAAGAGCAAAACTGCCGGAATCCTGTAGGCTTCAGCCATTAAAAGAAAACGATCAATAAATGTGGTAAATGTCTCAGGATATTTGATTGTAATGACAAGAATGGCGAAATCAATATTTGCAGCCAGAATATGTGCTTGTTTTGAAAGGTTTGAAGATTTTCTAATAATATAATTTTTCCGAGGTAATATCTCTTTTATCGTACCTATTTGGGCATCTTCTTCAAACATAACAATATCACCAACGGCAACAGGGTTGGTGATATGAATCTCTTTCATGCGTAATTTTCCGGCTATTGCACAATCGTACAAATCTCCAGCCTCATCACGTATCTGGTATCTGTTTCCTGTTGACTTAACAACGAGTCCTTTCTTCATCAGATTTAAAATAAACAAATCTCGGAAAAAACAGTCGAGATTAATATGCAAAATTACAAATTATATATCTGGTTTGATGAGGCATAAAATTGTTTTCTCAACAGGTTTTGAACTGAACTATTTAGTGTCAGCAAGAAAACGCCAATAATTTCGTTAAACAACCCACAAGCTCGCTCATACTGTTACTAACAGTATGCCGGGTTTTGAAAACAGTCATTTACATCAGTAAACTCCTTGATTTTCAAAACATCGAAAGCCTTATTCTTGACATTTTCTTATCTGACACTGAGTTTTCTTGCAAGAACTATTTATGGAATATAATTTAAAATCGATTCAAATATCCAAAATGTATTTTTGCATTTCTCAGATCAATGGGATTACTGAATTGCTTACCCATCCCATAGTTCACGGTAAAGATGCCGGCTTTGGTTTCAAAATCTATTCCAGCTCCAAATCCCATTGGAAAATCAGAAATAAATTGATTTACTATTTTCTTTTCATAATATGCACCATCGAAAAAGAGATATGCACAAGAATTTTTTTCAAATAACAAACGATATTCAACCGTCATAATAGAGTAAGATGAAACTAAAAAAGAGTTTTCGTTAAACCCACGAATTGTTTTTAATCCACCCAACTTAAAAAGCTCATTTTCAAAAAGGTTTTCATTATAGATATACCCTGATTTATTTTGTATTTTTACTGTAGTTATATCTGTTATTGGTTGAAACCACACAACTTCAGAGGTTCCTTCGCCTTGTACAGACTTTAGTTTTGTATGTTCAAATAACACAGGATTTAGTTTTGCATTTTTTTTTATTATTTTTTCGCCTGCGCCTGCATTGAATTTAATGGAGAAGCCTTTATGAGGATTAAATTTATAATCAAAATGTTCATTTTGATAGCCGATTCCATAAAGTGTAACTTCAGCATCACAATTAGGAGGCAATGCTGTTAGAAATTCAAGCCCCTTGGTAGATATCAACGATGTTTTTTTGTTCTCCACATATCCCTTCATGAAATTGCCTCCCTGCATAATAAACTGAAGACCGAAATTCATATTTACAGATAAATAAGTGGTATCTTTTTTTAACAATATGAAATCAGCATCAATGCCAATTGGAAGACGGAAAATAAACGGATAATTAAGTTTCACATTCAGATCTTGTGATGTTGCTTCAAGTTTTTTCCAGTTAAAAAGTAAATATTCGCCCTTGCCAATTGAGTTTGTCAATGATAGGTCTAATTCGCCTGTGAGAAGGAGTTTTCCTGTTGTTTTATCATTTGGAAGGACACCAAGAATTCCATTAAACTGGTTAGCTTTTTTATCATCGAGGTACAGAAAAATATTTGCTTTATTTTTTGAATACTCAACTTCATAATTTCTTACTTCTTTAACAAATTGAATTTCCTTTAATCTATCTCCAATACTTTTTACACTATTCTCACAATAAATGTCACGTGGATTGAGTCCAATGTAGTGTTGGATAAAAACCGGTGTAACCTTTGCCTTTCCTCGAATATAGATGCTATCAATTGTAACAAGTTCTGATTTATCATATTTTAGAATACCACTTACGCTATCATTATTTATTTCAACACAGTTTAAAGTAAGTTTGGCAAATGGGTAGCCATTATTTTCAAAGTAGGTAATTATTTTTTCTTGTAACTCATGAAAAGTCTCCGTATTAATGGGGTGCTTATTGTAACGCCCCGATTTGATACCGATTTTGTGGAGCAGTGGATTATCAAAATTCACAAAGGAGAGGTTTGCCCACTTATATTTTTTCCCGCATGACAGGTAGGCATCTACAAGTTTTTTATTGATTTTTAAGCTATCGAACGAAGCGGCAAGAAAACCGTCACCCTGAAGCGAATTTAGAATATTATTTAGTTCTTTTTTTAGGCTGAGTGTATCTGTAAAATATTTTTTGTAAGAGATCTTTTTAAGTGCGTATTGAGACTGGCTTTCGGGTTGAATAATATGTAGAGAATATTGCTCTTCTGTTTGAGCAAAGGAGCAGATTTCACCAAAAAAAAACAAAACAGATATTAGAAATAATCTATTCATTCTCCATGAATCCCTGATCTTTTAACACTTTCAGAAATTTCTTTGAAAACAGGATATTATCTTTTTTAGTATATCTGTTATCCGTAAAAATTTGAGCCAGCGTCTCTTTATTATTTATTTCAAGGAGTTTTTTTGTTTCATCAGATTCTTCCCGTTGATGGTAAATCTTGTATATATCAGCCTCTGTGTATTCTTTATAAGTTTCTTTGTGGACAATTGCATCTAAAGGCAACCTATCTGTTAAATCTGGCTCTTCATCAGGGTATCCTGCAACAATGGTAGCAACAGGTACAACAAGTTTTGGAAGTTTTAATAGTTCAATGATTTTATCGGCATTGTAGGTGGTAGTGCCAAGATAGCAGATACCCAGTCCGTTTTCCTCGGCGGCAAGAGCAAGATTTTGAGAAGCCAGCAATGCATCGATTGCACCGGTAAAGAACGAAAGATAATTGTCATATCCTGGATTTGCTTTTCGATAGTTGCACCATGTTGAAAATCGGCTAAAATCTGCACAAAATGTAAAAACAAGCGGTGCTTGCCTCACCATATCCTGTTTAAAATGTAGTTCCCATAGTTTTTCTTTCATTGTTTTATCTTTGGTAACAATGATGCTATAGACTTGCATATTTCCTGTGGTTGATGCACGTGAACCTGCTCTAATGAGATGTTCTACAATACTAACTTTTACAGGAGTTGTTCTATATTTCCTTATTGATCGGTGTCTGAAAATTGTATCCATATTCGATAGTTGTTCAATAGCTTTTCACAAAGTTACACTATTGTATGTAACAATCAAAAAATTGAGAAAGGATAATGGGGTTATCATAAGGTTATTAAAATTCAGAACCCACTGATTCAATTAATAATAATCAAAGCATTGCGATTTTCTTGCTGACACTATTTAAAAATCTTATTTTTTAAGGAGATAACCAATCAAGAGTACGGTTAAAATACTTACAAGCACATTTCTCAATTTTTTTGAGTTTCTTTCATTAGGTCTGGTCATTTGATTAGAAAAATTCCCTTTAAATCCAGTAAATATCCAACACACAAATGCACCAATAATTTCAAAAATAAATGATATAAAAATATTATTCATTTTACTTTTTCACAGATGTTCCAATAATTGTATTGATTTTATCTATTTCTGCTTTCATCGTATCAATCTCTTTCACCTTTAATTTTAACTGTGAATTTTCTTGTTCCAGAGCATCAATTTTCTCTTTTAGCTGAATTATATAAAGTGTATTTTCTTCCGTTTTTTCAAGATTAATCATAGATATGCCTTGCAAATTAATTGACCCATCTTTTTCAATTTCACTTCTGGATGGAACTCTTGGTAAGTGCCTGTTTGTTGAAATAAAATTTTGAAGTTCATTCAAATCCATCATTTTATAAATTGGATTTTGTGTTGATAATCCATCAAAATGTTTGTCAAATACGTAATCAGGAAGAGTCAAATTTACACCATTGTTATATTGGTATGCACCCGCAGCACCATTAGTAGCAATAAATGATGTGGCTTTCACATTACCTTGAAAGTAACCGGCAAAAACATACCCTAAACTGTCTTTATATGCTAAGCTACCCCAAATTGTTCCAACGTTATTTGAGCCAATAACCGCACCCGAATTAATTTGATCAAGGAAAGACCAGCTAGCAATTCCAAACTCATACGACCCTGCATTGTAATCATAAGAGGCAATACCTGCCCTTGCTGTTGATGGTGTGTAGCCTGTTCCCGGTTTAATGATGGCATCATCATAAACATAAATACCATGTTGTTCTGTTTCGGTTCTATTTACATATATAAGATTGTCAGTTTGTCCATAATCTTTAAATTTAATGTGTGTATTAATGTTTAAGACATTATTAATATTAACCGTATTTGTGCTAAAATCTCCTCCAATCAGAGGCGTTGTTGTGGCAGAATTGGAAATATATAGCTTGTTGCTGCCTGTTTCATTTGTGCCGGCATTATAACCAATAAATATATTATAACTACCTGTATTTGCAACACCAGAACCAGCATTATAACCTAGATAGAGATTGTTACTACCTGTTGCCAATTGCCCTGCATTTGTTCCTAAACTCGTATTATTGATTCCATTAATGTTATTTTCATTTGTATTAGAACCTATGCTTACATTGCTACTTCCAAGTGAATTCCTTCCTGCATAATAACCCATTGATACATTCATAGCTCCACTTACATTTTTTTCTCCGGCTGAAGTCCCCATTGTAAGATTTCCATAACCACTAAGATTTTCATAACCTGCCATCATTCCAATAGCAATATTAGAACTACCCACTGTATTTTTATATCCACTTGTCTCTCCTATGAAAACATTGTCAGCCCCCGATGTGTTATTATAACCCGCTGAGTTCCCTATAAAAGCATTAGCAAATCCATCAATATTTTTAAATCCACAAGCATTTCCCATAAACACATTGTTATATCCGGAAGTGTTTGAAAACCCCACTTGATTACCAAGCATAACATTTGAAGATCCGGTGTTATTATTCATACCTGTTTTGGTTCCAATACATACGTTATCACTAGCGGTTGTATTATGTTTACCGGCCAATGCTCCTATAAAAATATTTTGTGCACCTATTTGATTTGAATATCCTGCACTGTCTCCCATAAATACATTCTGACTTCCTGTAGAGTTATAACTTCCAGCATTATTTCCCATAAAGACATTTGAATAACCTTCAGAATTATTATAACCAGACTGATTTCCAAGCATTACATTTGCAAAACCTGTTGTATTAAGATATGCAACTCTATTTCCAATAAAAACATTATTAAGACCAGTGGAATTCGTATATCCTGCTTCAGCTCCTATTATGATATTTGATGATCCTGAAGTGTTTGAGTAACCTGCAAAATCACCAATAAAAACATTTTGATACCCACTTGTGTTTGACCTACCGGATTGATTACCGAGAATAACATTTTTATTTCCATCAATATTGTTATATCCAACTTCGTTCCCAATAAAGACATTAGAAAAGCCCTGAAGATTTTTATAACCTGCGGCAGAACCAATAAAAACATTATCATATGAGACTACACTTGAACGACCGGCTCCAACACCAATAAATGTATTTCTTGTGCCTTGGTCATTGGAAAAACCAGCACTATCGCCCATGAAAATATTTTGATAACCGGAAGTATTACTATAGCCCGAACGATTTCCCAGAAACAAGTTTCCCCATCCCCAATTATTATTTTTACCCACCTGATTTCCAAGAAAAACATTTGAATATCCTCCATTGTTAGTTGTACCGGCTTCTGTTCCAACAAATACATTATCGGTAGAACTATTACTTGATTTTCCCGAATTATATCCTATATAAATATTGTTGGTCCCAGATGTATTCTGATATCCAGCACTATCTCCCAAAAAAACATTTTGAACCCCATTATAATTAGC
This sequence comes from Bacteroidales bacterium, assembly GCA_036171035.1. Taxonomy (GTDB): domain Bacteria; phylum Bacteroidota; class Bacteroidia; order Bacteroidales; family GWF2-35-48; genus GWF2-35-48. The sequence continues at coordinate 6,325 of JAVHQG010000280.1, read as the reverse complement.
ATAACCTGCCAGTTCTCCGATCATCACATTTTGACTACCAGTTATGTTACTGTATGCTGCTTCTTTCCCGATAAAAACATTGGAATTTCCGGTTGTGTTATTGTAGCCACTTTGAAATCCAAAAAATGAATTATGTGAACCTGTAGTTGTAGAAAATCCACTTTTATATCCAACAAAAGAATTATATGAACCCGATGAATCGGTATAGCCAGATTGAAATCCCAGAAATGAATTTTGAATACCAGAAGTCACATGTAAACCAGCTTCCTGCCCAATAAAATAATTTGTAGGTGTAAGCTGCATATAATTCACACCAGAACCACCGCTGATATCCTGCACACCAAAACCTGTAGTGGGATCAGAGGTATATATTCTGGTAGAGTCGGGATTTATTAGTAAAAAATTATGTGTAAAAGCTTTTGCGGAACTTTTTCCACTTACTGCAAATGCGCCCCTGTTGGCTGTTTTTACACCTCCGGGGTCTTTAACATAGAAATGGATACTATCATTAAACACAGCCATAACTGTATTACCGATTTTATCTTTAATTTCGAATAATGGTTCTGAATCAGGAGCATTTGGATCGGCCTGAATCTGCATACGACCGGAAGGAGTGGTTGTTCCAACACCGATTTTTGTTCCACTTTGGAACATTACTGAATTTTCAAGAATAGAATTTGAACTCGAACCAAATTTTGGGATATAATTTGTATCTCCGGTTGATGCTCCAATAGCAGGCGTATTCCATGTTACGTTGCCATTTGCATCAGAAGTAAGAATATTTCCTGCGCCCAATGCCCCACCATCATCAAAATGAATAGAGCCAAATATATCGAGCGATGCCAGAGGGTTGCTTGTTCCAATGCCAACATTCCCTGTATTATTTTTATAGATATTATTTCCGCTGGTTGTCCATACGCTGTTCAAAGTAGAACCGTTTAATGCAAGCCCTGTACCCATTGTATAAGAGCCGGCAGGACCCACCATAGATACGCCTGTTCCCCAACCACTGACTGTTTTAGGACCAAAAATTTTATTAGTTGTTGTATTAATATAAAAATCACCATTGACACCCTCGCCGACTGGATCTGACGCACCACTTAACACTGTTTTCCCATCTATTCCGTTTGTTCCATCAATTCCATTTGTTCCATCAATTCCATTTGTTCCATCAATTCCAT
>JAVHQG010000280.1:0-5044 GCA_036171035.1 Bacteroidales bacterium | reverse complement strand
TCAATTCCATTTGTTCCATCAATTCCATTTGTTCCATCAATTCCATTTGTTCCATCAATTCCATTTGTTCCATTTGTTCCTGCTATGCCCTGTATGCCTTGTGTTCCCTGGCTGCCTTGTGCACCTGTTGCGCCATCTTGAACAATAACTTGCCATAAAGAACCGGTATAGATATATGATTTTTTATTTGTGGAATTGTAATAGCATTGGTTTAATGTTGGAGTGGCCGGTGCGGCAGCAAAGGTTCCCAGCCAGCTTACAGAAATGCCATTTGAACCGTTAGAACCATTTGAACCCGTAACACCTTGTTGACCTTGTATGCCCTGAATCCCTTGTGGTCCGGCAGGTGCTTGAAATTCCACCCAATGAGTTGCATCCTGATAAGGCTGCGTAATAGAGGTAAAGGTATTAGTTTGGCAAATCCACATGGAGTTAACCGCAGCATTTGCAACAGATCTATCAAACACATAATCTCCATTTGTATAACTGCTACCACTTACCCAACTACCACGATTAGTTAAACCAGTTCCGGCAGGTCCTTGCGCTCCCTGCAACCCCTGCGGTCCAATTAAAGAAACCCCTGATCCCCAAACGCCCATATTTTTTGGGCCAAAAATTTTATTTGATGACGTATTCAAGTAAAAATCACCATCAACGCCTTCTATTGTTGGATTTGTTGCACCATTAAGAATTGTTTTTCCATTAACTCCGTCCGTTCCATCTATCCCGGGATTTCCCATTTCTCCTTGAAGCCCTTGAATTCCCTGAACGCCCTGTATCCCTTGCGGTCCTTGTGTACCTGAATTTCCACCGGCTGCAAATAAAGCGTATGGAACGCTCAACAACTGGGATGTTCCCATTGCAACAAAATTACTTCCACCTGTTACATCTATTTCAATTTTGATAAATACTGATCCTGCAGACCAGTTAACACTATCAATTGTATTTAAAACAGGTGTTCCATTACCTATTTCAAGGTTTATAAGCCCAAAAGCATTGGTTGTTCCAGAATTTTCTTCGACATACAAGGCTTGCCCTGTAGCACTTCCCTGTAATAATCCAATGCGAAGGTTAACAGCTTGATTGGGAATAATTGTGCCTGAACTGTTTCGAACAACTGCCTGATATTTGAATGCTTTAGGCGACTGAGCAAATAATGCAAAAGAAGTAATAACAAGGGATAAGAGAATAATAGTAAATTTTTTCATAAATACGGGTTTTCTTTTAAAGTTTTGCGAATGTACCAATTAAATTAATTAACAACTATATTAAATATGGGTTTTAATACTCATGGCATGACTGTTTCCAAATATTATAACGATTTAGAATAGCAGCCATTTTTCTGAACACTATAAAGTTTCGATCCATTCAATTTATATTTAAAATTTAGTAAATTAAATTTATAATTTGAGAGATTAGAAAAAATCACAAATTTAGAATTAAAACATTTAATCATATTTGATATTCCAACAAATTTTTTATCAGTATAAATAATATAATCAAGATTAAGTCGTGTGCTGTATTTTTTTGATGCAATCCGGCTATCAATTATTCCAATTTTATTACCTTGAAAAAGGATATAATTTTCTTTTACAAAAAAGCCATCAGATAATTTGAATGCAGGCGATGCTCCGATATTAAGTTTTGTATGTTCAACTAATCCCAAATGAGTCCAGTTATGTTTAATATTTTGATATTTTCTATCATCATCTGAAACATCGCAAACAAGAACATTTTTATTGCCGGAAATCAAGTCAATCGCAGTGTTATCAGGGACTGAATAAACAAGTATCTGCTTTTGATTCATCACATTAAATGTATTAAAAATATTTGTCAAAACAATAAACACAAGCATGAAAAGCGATAAGTAGAGGAATCTGATTTTTTTGGAATAAAAAAAGATAGCAGCAACAATCATAAAAATAAAAAGTAAAAAAACGATTATTGGACTAACATGGATATTTTCAGCAATTGAATAGGGAAGACTTTCTATAAATAAAATTGTTTCATTTAAAAATTTCACAGAGAAATAAAGTGCTTTGCCAAGCCATAGCAATAAAAAATCTGAAAAAGAAGCAGCAAACAGTGCAAGACCAAGATATAGAACAACCGTAGAAACAGGTATCACAATAATATTAGTAAGTAAAAAATAATTTGGAAATTGATGAAAATGATAAAGCGTTATTGGCAATGTTGAAAGCTGCGCAGCAATTGAGACAGCAACCAAAGCCCATATTTTTTCTAATAACCAGTTCTCCACATGGAGGAGATTATAAATTGCAGGTTGAAAAATCACAATACCAATTACAGCGAGATACGACAGTTGAAAACCAATATCAGCAATATAAAGAGGATTAAATATCAAAATCACAACTGCAGAAGCAGCAATTGTATTCAAAATATTTCCATGTCGGTTAAACGCTTTACCCGCAACAACAAACGAAAACATAGCAGCCGCCCTGACCACTGCCGTTGAAAGCCCGGTGATTGCAGCATAAAACCACAACAGCAAAAATAGAATAATGGCTTTAATAATTCTACCATGTTTAATTTTATCGAGAAATGTAAGAATGAAGTTAAAAACAATAAACACAATCCCCACATGCAAACCGGAAACAGAAAGAATGTGCATGGCCCCAGATGCCGAATAAGCTTTTTTTATATCCGGCTCAATTTTGTCAGTGTAGCCAATAATGAGGGCAGAGGCAACCGCATACTCATCGCCTTTAAGACCAGCTTTTGTTATAATAGCCGTAAGCTGGCGTTGCATTTTACCGGCATAGTTTAAAAGTATATTACCATGATTTTTGGCAAGCAATTTCCATCTTCCGGATTTTATATTGACCTGCTGTGAAATCTTATGATATGAAAGATATTTTTTATAATCAAATTCATTTGGATTTTGTGGAGATTTAAGATCTTGAAGCGATGCTTTAAAGACAATCATGTCACCTTGTTCAAGTAAAGCTGCAGCACTATCTTTTTGGACATAGGCAAGAGCTTTTCCATTAGTAGTTTTAAAATTAGTTGAATTCCCCACAAACTGAAATTCTAAAAATGTACGTATGGTCTTTGCTTTCTCTGAAACAGGTTCAGCAACAGTTGCAATAAAGGTTTGTGGGGATTGTGATGTTATAGATATGCCAATATTTTTATACTCATTCCCGGCTATCCAGGAGCCCATAAAAAACAACAATAATGTTACTGGTACACCAAACCACGATTTCTTTTCAAAGCTTTTACCACTAATTTGAATTTGAATAAACAGCGTGATTATAAAAAAGAAAATAGTTAAATAGATGAGAAAATTTTGAGGTAGAGAAAGCCATACGTTTGAAGCTATTCCAAAGATAAATGGAAGAGCAATTCTGAAAAAAGGAATTTGTTTAATCTCATTCAATTATTTAAATTATTGGCATTTCCTTGCTTACACTGCGTATTGTTTTGTTTTGATTTATTTTGTTGCTTGTTTATTTTTTTCCTCAAATCCTTTAATGATTTCTTCAGGGCTTTTCCCTAGCATTCCAATGGAAGCAATTGCATCTTTTACCAGTTCGTGTTTTGGATATTTATTAATAAATTTCTCGTACTTCTGTTTTGCTTTATTCAAATCTTTTATTTGTGTTTCATAAATAAAAGCTTGCAGAAACAGGCACTGTGGTGCTTTATTGTTGTTAGGATATACTGCTTGAAATTTTTCAAAATACTGTATTGCCTTACCACCTTGGTTTGTACTCATAGAAACTTCACCTAACTTAAAAAGGAATTTAGGGGACAATGTATCTTGAGGATATTTTTGATAAAAATCTTCATAAGCAAGTGTTAACTCATTTGAAAGCTTTGTATCAATTTTCACAGTACGAGGGGAAAAGATTAGGGCTTCAATTTTTTTAATTTTATCTAAATCCTTATTACGAGGACTTTTTGAGTTGCAAGCACATGATAAAGCAACTACCACAAATAAAACGAATATATTTCTCATTATTTATTCTTTATTATTTTATATTTTGCATCGAATCTACATTTTGATATTGAAACAATCTTACCTCTTAATATTCTTTTTTTTAAAGGTGATAATTTATCGGGGAATAAAATTCCCTGCAAATGGTCGTATTCATGTTGAATTATGCGTGCTCTTATTCCATCAAACCACTCATCATGTTGCACCCATTTTTCATCCACATATTTGATGTGTACTCTTGGTTTTCGTTTCACTTCTTCGCGCAAAGTAGGCACACTTAAACAACCTTCCTTATACAGCCACTCTTCGCCCTCTTCTTCAATAATTTGTGGATTAATAAAAACCTTAATAAATTCTGCTAGCGTAGGGTCATCTTCTTCCATTGGACTGGCATCAATAGCGAATAACCTGATTAAAATCCCCACTTGCGGTGCAGCAAGCCCCACACCATCAGCTTTTCTCATTGTATCAAAAATATTTTCAATCAACACATTGAGTCCTGCATAATTCTTATCAATATCCGTTGCAATTTTTTGCAGTAGCGGATTCCCATATATCAAAATTGGAAGTATCATTTTTTCTGTAAAATAGAATCACAAAAATATATTTTATTTGGATTTTTCAAGCCACGATTGTAAAATAATCGTAGCACTAATTGTATCTATCAGTCCTTTTTCTCTGCGTTTCATTTTTCCAATACCAGAATCAATCATTGTTTGAAACGCCATTTTCGAAGTAAAACGCTCATCAACTAATTCAACAGGTATCTGTGGATATTTTTCTTTTATTTTTTTCAAAAAAGGATCAATAAATTGAACTGATTCAGATGGCTCATTGTTCATTTGTCGGGGATAACCAATAACAAATCGCTCAACCTGTTCTTCTTTAAGATATTTTTCGAGAAACATGAATAATTCAGATGTGCTAACAGTAGTAAGCGATGTTGCAATAATCTGCAATGGGTCTGTTACTGCAAGACCAACTCTTTTTCTTCCATAATCAATTGCTAAGATACGAGGCATTTTACAATTTTTATTGTGTGAGATGATTTCGAAAACAATTCATTCGATGTTACTTAGTGTC
>JAVHQG010000279.1:0-2229 GCA_036171035.1 Bacteroidales bacterium | reverse complement strand
TGACTGTTTTCAAAACAGAGTAACGAAATTATTGGCGTTTTCTTGCTGACACTATCTAAGAGAATTTTTTAAATTATATGGACATATCAATAAGAAAAGCCAACGAACAAGATTTCCCTGCAATCCTATCGTTAATAAAAGAATTAGCAACATTTGAAAAAGCACCGGAGCAAGTCACAAATTCAGTTGAACAAATGTTTCAGGAAAAAGATTTTTTTCACAGTTTTGTTGCCGTAACAGATAATGGTGAAATCATTGGTTTTACCATCTATTTCTTTGCATATTATACTTGGGTTGGCAAATCGCTTTACCTCGATGATTTATATGTGAAAGAATCGTACAGAGGGCATAAAATAGGGACACAACTGTTAAACAAAATTCGTGAAACAGCAAAAGGTGAAAATTGTAAAAGAATACGGTGGCAAGTATTAGACTGGAACGAGACCGCAATTAACATGTATAAAAGTGTGGGGGCAGATATCTCAAACGAATGGTGTAATTGCGATTTCAACAACAAAAAAATCCAGGAATTTACTCTCCTTTGATTAATTCAAAATTAATGCACATGAATTATTTTACAAATTTCAGTTCCTGTTTTTGTAATTACAAACACATAATAAGTACCCGTCGAAAAATCAGTGAAATTTAGTTCTTTTGATTCTGTTCCGGAGTCAACTGAAACGACTTTCACTTTTGCACCAAAACTGTTGTAAATCTTTATTTGAGCATCATCAGATAATTTGTTAAAAGTGATCGTAACTTTATCACTTGTTGGAACCGGATAGGCTTTTAAAAAAATCTTCGCATTCGAATTTATTTCTTTCATTTCCGTTGGTAGCGATCCATTATAATTTATCACAACAACGCTCCCATTTGATGGATTCCATATTGGTGCATTTGCAGGTATAGTACAAGCAGGATCAGACAATAAAACTTGCCCTACAGCGCTTATATTATCAAGCTTAAATGCACGAACCTCAATTTTTTCACGAGAGACACATACCAATTGTAAACCCGACGTTTTTTCCTGATTTCGAGTCCAATTAAATGCCGCATCTGCAGAAAAATTAGTATATAAATCCCTTTGTGGTGCACCCCAACTGCCTTCACCAATATAAACAATTCCATTTGCGTCATCACGGATAAATCCATTATCACTACCAGTTGCCGATGATGTAACAATTGGCCATGTTACTTTAATAATATGCGCATGAGATTCGGCAACTAATTTCACATTGTATGTTTGAAATAAAGATGCCCAACAGGTTATCATCTCTGTGTTGGGAGAATAATAAGCATGTGGAACAAACGGATAATGATATTGAACAAATTTCCAGTACGTTTCTGCTAATGTTCCTGTGTGCAATTGAAGATCATTTGCAAGCCAATTTTGCTGGGTTACATCACATCCCAATTCTGTATTCAAGGTATAAATTCTCAATAGATTTCCACCTATTGGCAAAGAATAATATGTGTTATTATTTGGGACATCAAACATATTGAATACATCATCTGTAAGTTCGTGGTTACCAAAAGCAGGTATTATTGGTATTAACTGTCCATCAGGTGTAATGGTGAGTTGCCAGTCTGTAAACCAATCTGCCCACACACCGTTTGTCGATGATAGAACTCCAGGTACTGAATAAACATAATCACCGCTAAAAGTTATAAATGATGGTCGCAACTTTGCAACCAATTTATTCGCTTCTTGTCTCCGCGGTCGGCATTGAGAATACTCAAATTCTCCAATAAATCCTGTTCTGCTATCGCCACCTGCAATATATGAAATAGGAATAGTTGAATTATCAGGCAAAGTTTTAAAAATCATGCGAACACTCGTTCCCTGATCATCATGGATAACAAAATAATACACGGTATTTGAAGTCAGTCCGCTTAGTCGGGCAAATTGGTGATTCAATCCTTTATAATTTTGGGTACGGTCTATAGCTCTATTGTTTGGATAATTTTGATAATTGATACCTAAATCAACTGTGCCATAATAAATCTTTGCATTTGTTGAAGTAACATTATCACACCATCCAATCACGATTGTTGTTGATGGATCATCACGATAAGAAGCCCTGTAAAATCGTGTATCTGCAAAAATAATCTTCACAAATAAAAACAGAATTAAAAATGCTAAAATTGATTTCATGGTCTTTTTTATTAGTATCTAGTTCTTATAAGAAAACTCAGTGTCAGATAAGAAAATGTCAAGAATGAGGCTTT
>JAVHQG010000278.1:1853-11511 GCA_036171035.1 Bacteroidales bacterium | reverse complement strand
TATCTTGCAAAAAAAAGGATAGATCAACATTTCCAGCATTGGTATATGTTAATATTATATACAAAAACAAAGTACCTGTTGCATTGAGAGGTGTAATGGCTGACATATCGGCCATAAAAAAGCCTAAGAAAAAATCAGGAAATTGCTGCATGCAATTGAACAAAGTGGAAACACTATAATAATAACAACCACGAAAGGCAAAATCGAATATGCAAATCCACATTTTTCGATTTCTACAAGCTACGCTTACCGCTCAACTCTTTTCAGTCGTTCCATTGCCAGCTCAAATTCAGGAGTAATCACAAGAGACTGTTTGTAATATACTGTAGCTTTTTTATAATCTTTCATTTTCTCAAAACACAGCCCAAGATTGTACCATGCTTGCGAATATAACCCATCGCAATCAATTGCTTTTTGAAAAAATGACGCAGCTTTAGAGTACTCTTTAAAATATTCTAGATGAATATAACCTAGATTATAATATGCTGATTTATACGAGCTATCGATTTTTGTAACAATTTCCTCATATGCATCAACCGCTTTTTTTAGCTTACCAATTTTTTGATAAAAAAATGCAATATTAAAATATGCTTCAGTGCTATTAGGCTGCAACCTTAATGCGTTGCGAAAATAATCCAGCGCAAGGGAATCTCTTTTATCAGTATAGCGAAGCCCCAGAATAATATATGCTTCATAATATTTAGGATCTTTTTCGGTACTAATTTTAAACTGGTTAATAGCATTTACGGTATCACCACTTTCTTCAAGTATCAACCCTCGCAAAAAATATATTTGAGGAATATTTTCATCTATTTCCTGAACATTGACAAGTATTTCAAGAGCTTTCTTATATTGCTTTACATAAAAATGAAGCTGTGCAAGTTTCTGCATTGCAGCGGTGCTCTTTGGAAATTTCTTGATACATCTTTCAAGAATATCTTTTGTATTTTCAGACTGTCCAACGAATAAGTAATATTCTGAAAGTAAGATGTAATATAAATCTTTGGCATCATCTTTTTGGATTGCGCTATTTAGGTCGGTTATCGCTTCATTAAGCTGTTTATTTTCGTAATATTTTTTAGCACGAATAAACAATAGTTCTCCATTGTTGGGATTTTTATGAATAGCTGTAGAAAGCTGATCTATTGATAGCGAATCTGCAAATTGCATACTTTGTTGGTCACTACAGCTATTGCATGCGATCAGCAATGTGAAAAATCCAAAAACAATAATTAAAAAAAACTTAAACATATTTGATAAAAAATAAATGGTATAAGACTTTAAGACAAGCATATATTGCGGCTTAGGGGATTTAAAAATAATAAATCCGCTTCTTGAAAATAATAAAATGTTCAATAATATGCGATTAACGATTAACGATATTCGATTGTTCAGCGCTTCGCAGTCAGAATGTTAACAGCCGGATTTCACTTCAAAAATCTTCAACTGAATATTATTTATTTTATTTCCCCTTACTTCGACTTGCTTCGACGCCGCTCAGTAACCACCGCTCAACAACCACCGTTCAGTAACCGAAATAAGTAGCCGATGCTCAATAAGCAAGTATGTTTGTGGCACATATTGAAATACAAAACATTTATGCAAATAAGCACAAACGAGGTATTTAATTCCTCTTTATTACTTCAAAACCTCTTTAATTTTTGCTTCCAACTCGTCGCACAGCTCAATGTTGTCTCTTAAAATTTGTTTAACAGCATCACGTCCCTGACCCAATTTTGTTTCATTGTAACTAAACCACGAGCCACTTTTTTTAATGATATTAAGCTCTACGCCTAGATCAATTATTTCACCAAGTTTTGAAACACCTTCGCCATAAATAATATCAAACTCAGCTTTTTTAAATGGTGGTGCAACTTTATTTTTAATAATTTTTGCACGAGCTCTATTTCCAATAGTTTCTTCGCCTTCTTTAATAGCTGTTACTTTACGAATATCAATGCGGATGGAAGCATAAAATTTCAAAGCATTTCCACCGGTTGTTGTTTCTGGATTTCCAAACATGACTCCAATTTTTTCGCGCAACTGATTAATAAAAAAACAACATGTATTCGTTTTACTAATTGTAGCAGTAAGTTTGCGCAAAGCTTGCGACATTAATCGAGCTTGCAAACCCATTCTGGAATCGCCCATATCACCTTCGATTTCAGCTTTAGGAGTCAATGCAGCAACGGAGTCAATCACTATAATATCTATAGCAGCAGAACGAATAAGTTGATCTGTGATTTCGAGTGCTTGTTCACCATTGTCGGGCTGAGAAACAAGAAGGTTAACAACATCAACACCCAATTTTTCAGCATAAAATCTATCAAAGGCATGTTCGGCATCAATCAGCGCAGCAATGCCTCCGGCCTTCTGTGATTCAGCAATAGCGTGCAATGCGAGGGTAGTTTTGCCAGATGATTCAGGACCATATATTTCAATAATTCTGCCTTTTGGATAACCACCAACGCCCATAGCTAAATCAAGTCCAATCGATCCGGATTTAATCACAGGCATATCTTCAATTGGTTTGTCACCCAACTTCATAATAGTACCTTTACCATAGGTTTTTTCAATCTGTCCGATTGCGTTCTTCAAAGCTTCTAATTTAGTTTTATCTACTTCTGGTTTTTCTTTTTCTTTCGACATAATTTTTTATTTATTTTATGGAATTACTAATAGATGTGCATCATATTTTCATGATTTTGTTTTTGAACCATTTCAATGAGCGGTTAAAATTATAAATAATTCTGAATGCCACTACAAATGGTTTTCAAAAGTTATTTACATTTCAAATATTATCATAGCATTTTGATTTTTTCAATTTTTAGAGAAAAAATCTAACTTTTTTGACCAAATTTTATTAAGTTTGTGGGTTTATAGTAATTGAGAGCTACATGAAAATCATGAAGATTTGGGATATACTGAAGAGATACACTTTTGTCTTATTTATTATATTTCTGTATTCAGGAAGTTTTGCTCAGCAAAAGCTTTCAGAAGGCGAACAGGATGTAAAGAATAAAGCATACCTATTTTTCAATGATGATAATTATGTTGAAGCTCTGCCCCTCTTTTCAAGGCTATTGAGCTTATATCCAAAAGACCCGGAATACAACTATGCTTACGGTGTTTGCCTTGTTGAAGAAAACAAGGATCTGGACAAAGCACTTACATTTTTAAACTACGCATCCAAAAACGTTGACAAACCGAGTGCCCTATATTACATTGGAAAAGTATGGCACATGAAATATCAATTTGATGACGCAATAAAATTTTATACTCAATTTAAAGAAAAAGCAAAAAAAGATGATCTGAAAAAATATCCAGTTGACAGGCAAATCAAAATGTGCAATAGTGGGAAAGACTTGATTCGCTATGTAAGCATTCTAAACATTGAAGTTAATAAAATAGTAAAAAGTAAAGATTTTTATTACTCCTATGAAGTTGATGATTTTGGAGGAAAAATTCTTGTAAAACCTGAAGAATACAAGACCAAACTAGATAAGAAAAAAGAGAAAAACAGCGAGAACAAAACCTTAATGTTTCTTTCAACGGAATTAAATGTTGTATATTATTCCAGTTATGGAGAAAATGATAAAAACGGAAAAGATATTTACAGACGAGTAAAAGACAATGCTTCCGGATTATGGATGCCTCCCGAAAATCTTGGCACAGTTATCAATACCCCTTACGATGAAGATTTCCCATATATTCATCCGGATGGACAAACACTCTATTTTTCGTCAAAAGGGCATAACAGTATGGGAGGATACGATATTTTTAAAAGCACATATGACTGGGCAACAAATACCTGGTCGGCACCAATTAATCTTGATTTTCCCACCAATTCTCCCTATGATGATTACCTTTATATTTCCGATGCAAAAGAGAGTATAGCTTACTTTGCTTCAAATAGAGAAACAGGTCAGGCAAATGTTTCAGTATATAGAATAAAAGTTAATAAAAATCCAAAAAAGAAAGAAATTGAAAACTTTGAAGAAATTCTTAAAAAATCTAAATTAGAAGTCACAGTTCCTATTCTATCAATGAATAACAGGGATGTTGAAATCAAAATGGATCAGAAAGAAAATAAACCAGTTGAAAATAGTTCGAACAATATTGAGAAAGGAAAATACACATTCCCTGAAATCAGCCTTACAGAAAGCACAACAGCTGACGAATTATTCAAAGAAGCAGAAAATGATGCAACTACACTCACAAATGAATCAAAATCTGCAGAACGAGATGCAAGTGTTGTACTTATCCTATCTGACAAACTAAATAAAGAAGCCAATGAAAAACGAAAAGAAGAAGAAACAATCAGAAATACAATCAAAAAAATAAAAGATAAAAAAACACTAGAAGAAGAAAATACAACTGTAGATAAGCTACAAGAAGCCGCCGATCAAAAAGCAAAAGAGGCTGTGCTTGCTTATAATCTGGCAATGAATTTAAAAACAATTGCTGAAGACAAAAGAAAAGATGCCAAGGAAACTACTGACTTTTCAAAAGAGTTATCATATAACAAAAATAAGAAGCTAAGAGAAATTGTTGAATCCATCAATTCTAACAGAAAAAAAATCAATGAACGAGAAAAAAATTACACATCTGTTGAAAAAGAACTTTTCCAATCTAAAATCTCAATAAATGAAATCAGCCAATCGCTAACGAACAAAAACAGTGATTTAGAAACAGTGAAAAATTCGTTGGAACAACTTGATACAAAAATCAAAACGAATAACGATAAAATTCAAAATGAAATTAATACAGCTACAAAAAACAAACTCGACGAAGAAATTAAAAATTGGGAAGATAATATGTCGAATAAAAAACGACAAGAGAATCAATTAAATTTCGAAATTAAACAACTTGAAACACGACTAAATGGGACAACAAAAGATGCTGCTTTTTATCAGTTTTTGATAGATGAAATAAATTCTACCAAAGAAGAATATGCAAAGGCTGAACAAAATGCAGCAAAAATAGATACAACAAAGCTTATATGCGAAATAAAGACAAAAAAAATTGTTGTTGAAAAACAAATGGCCGAGCTGAAAGCTATTGAACCTGAAACAAAATCAAATGAACAAATTACCACTGAAAATAAAAAGATAGAAAAGGATAAAAATTTACTTGTTGGAAACGAAAATTACAATCAGCTAATTTCTGATGCAAAAGTATCTGAACACATAGCAGATTCACTATCATCTGTTATAGAACGAGAAAAAAAGAGCATTGACGAAATTAATGACCCAAAGAAAAAAGAAGATGAATTAAATCGCATAAACAACTTGCAAACAATCGCTGAATTTAAGAAGCAAGATGCAGAAAAGAAATACACACAAGCCAATGAAATTGGGAAAACATATATTTCTTTAAATGACGTTAATTCGAATCAAAAAAAGGAAGATATTGATGCAAATACACATGCTTTAACGAATGAAAAGCAAACAGTAAATGATCATCAAATCACTACTGAAAAGCAAAATACCGATAAGCAAATTGCAGAAAACAAATTGGTTAATTCCGAAAAACAGACACCTATAGATAAGCAAGAGACAAATGTTACTACAAACGAAGTTGAAAAACACACAACAGCATCAGGAATTTTGATGAAAAGCGTTTTAGATGTAAAAGACCAAAAAAAATTATGTGAAGAAAACCCTGCCTATTCAAAAGTGCTGAAAGATGCAAATAAAGCACTACATATATCTGACTCATTAACGAGTATTGTTGCTGCAAAGAAAATTAATTTAGAGAAAATTAAAACAACTCAAGAGAAGCAAGCAGAACAGGAGAATATAACGAATATAGAAAACATTGTCTCCTTTAAAAAACAACTGGCAGAAAAACGCTTTGCTGATGTAAATCAGTTCGAAAAAACATTTTTAACATCAATGGGTAAATCCACAGATGTTTTTGCCGCAAATCAGAAAAAAGAGACCAATACAGAAACACAGATTATTTCAGACAAACAAACAATCAACGAGACACAAAATGTAGATGATAATAAAAAGAATTCAACTAATATTTCTGATAATAAAGTTTCAGAAAAAGTCGAAATTGAAAAAATAAAAAAAGCTGTATTAGTAAGTAATTTAGATAAAAACGATCAGAAAAAATTAATTTCTACAAATGAGAATTACAAAAATATTTTCAAAGAAGCAAATCGCTCTCTCGAAGTTTCAGATTCATTATTTAAGCTTGCCGACACAAAACGAGCCACATTAACAAAAATAAAAGACAAGAAAAAACATGACGCTGAAGCAGAGAAAATATCAAACTTAGACAACATTGCAACATTTAAAAAACAATTTGCACAAAAGAAATATGCTCAATTAAATGAGATTGAACAAGAATTTATTGCATCCAAAAAAATTGCTGAAAACAAGGATGTCTTCAACAAAACAAATGATACAAATAAAGTTGTAACAGAAAACAAAACGCCTGAAAACAAAGATAACAGTACACAAATTAAGGCTGAAAACGATAAAATCAACAATGATAAAGAATCGCTACAAAAAAATCCAGATTATGCCAATCTGATTGCAACTGCAAAAAAGCATGAATTGATTGCAGATTCATTAAATATTTTGGTTTCAGAAAAAAAGAAAAATCTTGATAAAATCAGCTCTGAAACAGAGCGTAAAACAGAATCAGAATTAATAGCGATCCTAGAGACATCTGCAAAAAACGAACAACAGGAAGCCGAAAATTTTTACACAAAAGCAAATGAAACCGGGAACAAAATGCTTGCCCAAAACAATAATAAACCAGAAAACAAGCAGAGCACTATAGCTGAAAAAGACAATAGTAAGCAAAACATAACCAATAACAACAATGATGTAGTTGTTGAAAATACAAATAATGCTGCATCAAATAACACAAAAGCTATTGAACCTCTTACGGATTCTGAAAAATCAAAGCTAACAAATGTCGAAAAATATACAAAGCTTGTGAAAGATGCTGATAAAAATAAAAATATTGCTGACTCACTCTTAAAAATCGCTGATAAAAAGAAAAAAAATCTGAATAAAATCACGAATGCACAAGATAAACAAGCAGAACAAGATCAGATTGCAAACATAGAATCAATTGCAAAATTTAAAACAGAATTTGCAGATAAGAAATATAATGAAGCCACAGAATTTGGCAAATCATATCTGGTTGCAAACCCCAACATTCCAGAAAATAATAAAGACATAATTGCCGAAAACAAAATTAAAAATAAGGAACCTATAATAGAAAATAAAAAAGCTACCGAAACAAATACTAAAAAGGATACAAAAAAAGGTAAGACCCCAATTACAAACAATGAAACAAAAAAGATAACCAACAAAGAAACAACTACAAAGAACAATACAGTAAATACTGTACCCTTCGTTTCTCATGCAACCTATAAAAGCACGCTTACTGACGAAAATAAATCAAAACTTAAAAGCGATGATAAATTCAACAAAATTATAGCTACTGCTGAAAAAACACAACATGTTGCCGATTCACTTTTTCAATTGGTCGAAACAAAAAAAGAGAAACTTGCTAAAATAAATAATGCCCAAGAAAAACAAACCGAAGAAGATAAAATTAAAAATATTGAATCTGTTGCTACATTTAAACAAAAATTTGCCGATAAAAAACTAGCTGAAGCTGATGAATATGGAAAGAACTTTCTAACAACCGCTGATCTTGCAAACAACAACACTAAAACAGAAGAGGTAAAAGATAAATTAGTAGAAAAAACAAATATTGAAAACAAAAATAATACAGATATTAAAACAGAAAATAAATTAACAGAAACAGCCTTTACTGAACAAAATAAAACAATTGAACAAAATAAACAGACACTCTTAAAAAACGATGATTACAATACTCTAATTGCTGAAGCCAAAAAGGCTGAAAGTGTGGCGGATTCTCTGACCTATCTTGCAAAAGAAAAGAAAAACAAACTCCAAAACATTACCGATCCCGAAAAGAAAAAAGAAGAAGAAAATATTATAACTCAAATTGAAAAAACCTCAGAATTTAAAAGACAATATGCAGAGCAGAAATATGCAAAAGCAAACAATTATAGCAATGAAATGCTCGCAAACAAGAATCAACCGGAAAATAAAAACACAGATATTCTGAAAGCAAATCCTGAAGAGCAAGATAAGTATTATAAAGAGCAATCAGCTATTTCTAAAAACATTGAAACTGAAACTTCAAACCTGTTTGCTGAAACAGACAAGCTTATGGATCAATATAATACTGCATATGATCCTACAGATAAGCAAAAAGTACAAAAAGAGCTTACAGCTTCGTTTGAAAAAATTAAAGCGAAACTAATAGAAGCGTATAAAATAAAATCAAATGCAGATATTGTAAGAAATACCATGCTTGAAAAGAAAGTGTCTGAAATGATGGGTTTACCTGAGATACAGAATAATAAACAAATTGCTGAACGATATATAAAAGATGCCCTACAATATAGTAATATGGCGGAAAATGCAAGAGCACATGCTGTAGATGTATCAGATGCTGATGAAAAAATGAAGGAATTAAAAAAAGCACTAAACTACGGACAGCTTGCTATGAAAAGCAACGAAACAGCAATTGATGTGCTGATAGATACCAAACCAATTGAATTTGTTTCAGCAGACAATATGATAAAACCAGAAGAAAATGATCCTTTCAACAAATTACTTGCTGTTGAACAAGCAGCTAAAGCATCAACTACTACCCAAATTGCAACTTATGACAAGAAAGCTATCAAAGATGAAATACTGAACAAACTATACACATCTACAGAAAACAAAACAAACATTGACAAACTTGGCGATATTAAAGAATCAAATGATAAAGATCTAATCGAAATAAAAACTATTGAAGATGAAATATTGGTATTGAAGGATAAATCCACTTTGTGTACCAATGCTGATGAGAAAAAAAGCTTTGAAGAGCGGATTGATGAATATACAAAAAAACTTCATAAAAAGAAATACGGCATAGCTGAATCTGTTCAAAAGGAACATTCCATGTTGTATGAGATGTATATCAAGAATGTTTTTGCATTAAGACCAATTGAAGCTTCGCCTTTGCTTACAGAAGGGATGAAAGTGGAAAATCAGGCTTCAGATAACTTCAAAAAAGCTGACGAAATCAGATCGCAAGCAATAACTGAAAAAGAAAAATCAACTGCGGTTGCATTGCAGGATAAAGCAAATACTCTTGAACTACTTGCCATTGAACAACAAGAAAAAGCTTTCGGCATTTACATGAAACTAATTCCAATAACGATTAAAACTGAAGAAACAAAAGTACTTGCATCAAACAATAATATGAAAGAAAATGTATCTCCTGACAAAAAAGAAGCAGATAAAAAAATATCAGATGCAACAACTGAGAACAAAGACAATACAACGAAAATAGAAAATAAACAAAACAATATAAAGACAGACGAAATAAATGAAACAAAAAATAAATCAAATCAAATTAAAGATGAAACAAAAAATAAAACTAAAACTGAAGGTAAAGCAAAAACTACAGATGTAAATAAAAATCACAAAAAGGAAATAAACAAGGATATAGCTGAGAACAAGAAAAACATTGAAACAAAAGCTGAAACAAAACTAAAAAAATCGAAAACAGAAATCAAGACAGATCACATAAAGGCAGATAA
>JAVHQG010000278.1:0-1753 GCA_036171035.1 Bacteroidales bacterium | reverse complement strand
CAAAACTAAAAAAATCGAAAACAGAAATCAAGACAGATCACATAAAGGCAGATAACAGACTTGCAACAAAAGATGATTCTAACACTGAATATGGATTTAATATAACACCAAAAAAATCAACCAACATTGCTCCAACAGTAGTTATAAATGAAGCCATTCCTTCAGGAATTGTTTACAGGGTTCAGGTTTGTGCAGCTAAGACACCAATTGATGCTTCGGAGTTTAAAGGGTTAAACCCACTTGCATGTGAAAAACTAGCCGGAAGTGGATGGGTAAAATATCTTGTTGGGCTATTCCGCAGCGAAGAAGCAGCAAAAATTGCAAGAGAAGAAGTGAGAAAATCAGGCTACAAAGACGCATTCATTGTTGCATACAACGACGGTGTAAGAATTCCACTTTATGCTGCAAGAAACACACAGAAAAACAATGTGACAAATTATTCTGAAATGGCAAAAAATGAAGTTGAAACGCTGCATAAAAACATTAAAGATGCAAAAAAAGAAACCGCAGCTAACAATAATGTAATTACAAATAATACTCAAATTACAAACAATTCTGATAACATAAAAACAGAAAAAAAGAAAGGCAAAAAATCTATTGAAGATTTCAAGAAAGAAAAAGATGAAAATAAAAAATTAGCCAACAACAAACAAAATGAAAACGAAACACAAAAACCCACACAGAACAAATCTGATAAAACACCAGTAAATGCAGTAAATGTAAAAGATGTAAAAGGGCTTCTATATACCATTCAAATTGGTGTTTTCAGAAATCAACGAACGGCTGCTGACTTAATGAATTTAAGTCCAATTTTTGAAGAAAATATTATTTTTGCAGGGAACGAAGCAATTAAATACACAACTGGTCTTTTTGCTAATTACATTGAGGCAATTGCGGCAAAAGAAAAAATTATGAAATTAGGTATCAGAGATGCATATGTTGTAGTATATTTCAATGGAAAAACAATGGCTGTAAATCAGGCAAACTTGATGGTGATGAATCAAGGAACATCGGTCATTGCAAATGCAAAAGATCTGAACATTAAAAATGCTACAAATGCAGATATTATAAAAATTGAAAAAGACAAAAACAAAGGAAAACCAATTACCATTGTTTATAAAGTACAGATTGGGTCTTTCAAAGATCAGGTGCCAAACGATATGGTAGATAAATTTATTAAAGTTGCAGCCAATGGCGGTCTCAGTAATTTCATAGATGGCGACAACAAAGTATATACAATTGGTGATTATAAATCATATGAAGAAGCCACAGCCAGAAAAAATAAAATTGTTGAACAAGGAGTTGCCGATGCCTTTGTAATTGCATTTCATGGCACAGAAAAAATATCTATTGAAATAGCAAAGCAGTTGCAATTAAATAAGTAGTGATAACAAAAAAAATATGATACAAATGAGTACAAAAGAAAAATCAAAAATATCACAGTCAACTAAAAGTGAGAGCGGAGAGAAATCGTCACTAATACTCCATAATGACGATCATAATACATTTGAATTTGTGATTGATACGCTTATTGAAGTATGTGCACACGACCTAGTGCAGGCAGAGCAATGTGCATTAATAACTCATACTAAAGGAAAATGTGATGTAAAAAATGGAACTTATGACTCACTAAAACCTTTTAAAGATGCAATGATAGACCGAGGTCTTGGTGTCACAATTGAATCCATCCCTGCATAATTTTTTATTTTCTTACAAGAACTACTTAGTGTTCGTCCATAAATCGACCTAAATA
>JAVHQG010000277.1:0-2247 GCA_036171035.1 Bacteroidales bacterium | reverse complement strand
ATTTTCAATTAAATTCTCACTCCGAAAACAAGCACATCGTCAGTTTGTTCGAAACTGCTGCGCCAGTATTCAAATATTCTTGAAAGCATTTCTTTTTGTTCATGCGATTGAAGTGAGTGCAATTCAAATAAAGTTTCTCTGAATTTTTTTGATGTGAATCTCTTATTATTACCGCCAAACTGATCGGCAAAACCATCAGAAAATAGATATATCTGATCTCCTTTCGTTACTGCTATCTCATGGTTTGTGTATCCTTTAAAATCGTTATCGAAATCGCCTAAAGAGGTTGCATTGGTTCTGTAAACCTGCATGTTTCGTTGCGAAACTATATACAATGGATTATGAACACCTGAAAACTGAAGTATTTGTTGCTGTTTATCTAACATGCAAACCACCAAATCCATTCCATCATTAACACCTTCATCGAAAGTGTTTCCACGCAAATTTTTAACAATTTTTAAACTTATAAAATCAAGTATTTCTGAAGGCTTTTCGATAGATGCTTCATCCATTGCCTGATTTAATAAATTGTGTGCAACAATACTCATCAATGCTCCAGGCACACCATGACCGGTACAGTCAACTGCTGCAAAATAGATTTTATCGTTTTTTTCTGCAAGCCAGTAAAAGTCTCCACTTACAATATCTTTTGGTTTATAAAAAATAAAACTATCAGGTAAAAGGTGCATCATCAATTCATCTGAGGGTAATATGGTTCTCTGGATTCGTAGAGCATATCTGATACTATCTGTAATATTTGTATGCTGGTCGTCAACAACTTTTTTCTGTCGCTCAATTTCATCTTTCTGCGAGATGATTTCTTCTTTTTGCTGCACTAATTCTTCATTTTTTTCAAGAATTTCATCGCGTTGTGTTTCGATTTCTTCTTTTTGCTGCACTACTTCACGCGTACGATCAATTACCTTCTGCTCCAGATCTCGGTTCATGGCTGAAATTTCCTCAATATAGTTATCAATTTTTTGAGTCATATCATTATAGCCTTCTGTGAGAGCACCCATTTCATCATTGGTTCTTACCGGAATAAAATTTGTGATTTGTCCCTCGCCTGTTTTTTTCATATTCAACATCAATTCTTTTACAGGAAGTGATATTGATTTATTTGTCCAGTTTACAACAAAAAATATATATATAATTGCAGCAATGATGCTTGCTTGTATGCCTGCAAATGCCAAAAACACATCCACCGATGAAACAAATGGCAGCCAAAGGTAAGTTGAGGTATCACCAAAAGCATCTGTGTTTTGAACAATGGCATAAAATTTACCTAATAAAAGGTGCAATTGGTCTTTTGTGAGAGATTGAAGCCCTATATCTTTTACTGTAGAAACACTCAAAAAAGCATAAAATAATACAATCACTAAAGGAAGCACTGTCGTCATAATTGAAATGAGCCATAGTCTAAATTTCAGTGAATGCGTTTTTCCTGTTTTATAAATATTTTTATGCAACGACTCCTCATCATATGTGTGCTCAATATATTTGAATTCAAGCCTGTATTTTTGCCATAAGTAAACAAATAAAACAGTTAGTACTGAAGATGCAATAGAAATATAAAACCAGTTTCTGAAAAGATTATGTTCTAGTTTATCTGAAAATTCGGCACTGTGTAAAATAATAATGGAGTGAATATGTATAATAAAAAAGCCTACAGCAAAAATCAGACTATTAACTAACGGTGTGTATTGCAAATATTTTCTGCAATATTTTAAAAGTTTTTCCGATACAGATTTATTTTTTCGTTTTCGATTGAAGTATCGTCTAAATGGATAGTTGAAAGCAAATCCTATAATTAAGCCAATTAATGCCACCCACATGGAGAGATATCCCTCAGTTGAATCTTTATGTAATGATTTATTGTTGTTGCTAAAACTAAATCCAAGGCTCTGCTCGTTTTTTCCAATGTTCAGCGTAAGCCCCTGCTGATGCAATTTGCAATTAACAGTATCGCATTGAGCAATTGTGTCACTACCTTTTAAAACCTGAGAAATACTTATTGTATCAGACTTTACAGTTGTACTTTTTAATGTATCCTCTTTTTCTAATGTTTTATATTTCTGAAACAGATCAGGTACATTTTTTAACAACATGATTCCACTAATTGGGAATACAAGCAAAAAATGGATCATCAATGGAATCAGGAAAATTCTGATTGCAAAATATTTTGGTATTTTCCTTTTATTTGCCATATTGCTAATTGAAATTTTTCAAAGCATAAAAGTAAAAAAT
>JAVHQG010000276.1:0-11652 GCA_036171035.1 Bacteroidales bacterium | reverse complement strand
CCTCATTCTTGACATTTTCTTATCTGACACTGAGTTTTCTTACAAGAACTATATATGCTTACATGAATTGTAAATGATTCTGACGTAAAATTGTTTTTTTTGTATATTTTTGTTTTTGCAATATAAAAATGAATACAATAATTATAATGTTTTTTAGTGTTATACTGGTTTGTATAACATCAATGCAATCGGAGGCACAGACTGCACCTAATAAATACTGGGTTCAGTTTACAGATAAAAATGGTTCGCCATTCACTGTGTCAAATCCTTCTCAATATCTTTCACAAAGAGCTATTCAGCGGAGATTAAATCAAGGAATTCAAATTGATGAATCAGATTTACCAGTTAATTCGGCATACGTTGATTCAATTATCAGCAAAGGTGCACTAATACTTACTAAATCTAAATGGTTTAATGGAGTTACAATATACACAACCAGCCCGGCAGTTATCTCTGCAATACAAGCACTTTCATTTGTTTCGGGCATTGTAAAATCTGGTTCATCTAAAAAACAAATAAAAGAAATTGATGATAAATTTCAATGTGAAGTTGCCAATACAGATGCTCTAACTAAATCAATAAAAAGTGCAGATTATGGCAGTGCGTATCCACAAATACATATGGTCAACGGTGAAGCATTGCATGATATGGGATATTTCGGACAAGGTATGGTTATTAGTGTGATTGATGCAGGATTTAATGGAGCGAATCAGCTTACAGCGTTTGATAGCCTCTGGCAAAACCAAAAAATACTGGGTTGGAAGGATTTTGTAAATAGTCAGAATGATTTGTTTTCCGGCACACATTCGCATGGAATGAACGTATTGTCTATTATTGCTGCGAATATTCCGGGACAAATACTGGGATCAGCTCCAAAAGCAAGTTTTTGGTTGTTGCGTTCCGAAGATGCTTCAACAGAATATTTAGTTGAAGAAGACAATTGGATTGCTGCGGCTGAGTTTGCAGATAGTGTTGGAACTGATGTTATTAATACATCATTAGGCTATAATAATTTTACAGATAGTTTACAGAATTATACATATTCGGATATGAATGGGCATTCAACAAAAATTGCAAGAGGCGTGAATATGGCTTCAAACAAAGGAATGCTAGTTGTTGTGAGTGCCGGTAATGATGGGAGCACTCCATGGCACTATATCACAACTCCTGGCGATGCCGATAGTGCATTAACTGTTGGTGCAGTTGATGTTAATAAGGACTATGCTTCATTTAGTTCAGTGGGTCCTGCTTCCGATGGTGATATAAAGCCAAACATAACAGCTATGGGCAAAGGAACAATTTATGTGGGAAATGATGATATGGTACATTCCGGCAATGGAACTTCCTTTTCTGCACCCTTAATTTGTGGTCTTGCTACCTGCTTGTGGCAGGCAAACCCAGGCTTTACTAATATGCAGATTAAACATGCAATTGAGATAAGTGCAAGCCAGTATTTTACCCCAGATGCTCAAAAAGGCTATGGAATACCGGATTTTGGGTTAGCGCACCAAATGCTTCATGTGGAAACAAATAAAATTGAAAAATTAGTACGAATATTTCCAAATCCGTTTAAAGACAAATTAGTGGTTGAATTCTATTCTTCTGAAAGCCAGAATGTAACTATTGAAATTGTAAATATGTTAGGTGTAACCATCTATTCCAAGGTATTTGATTTTTCAAGTAATTCATATAATAAATTTATGCTGGATAACTTGCAGTGCCTACAACAAGGCACATATATATTTAAGGCGGTTACTGCAAAAAATATTTTCCAGAAAAAAATTCTTAATATTAAATAATATCTGCTAATTTAAAATTAAATTTTCAATGTTATCTGAACATGAGATTATAAGATATAGCAGGCATATAAGGCTTTCAGAGATAGGCGAAGCAGGACAAGAAAAACTAAAAAGTGCATCTGTTTTGGTTGTGGGTGCCGGAGGTCTTGGATGTCCTGTACTTCAATATCTCACTGCTGCCGGCATTGGCATCATTGGCATTTTAGATTATGATACTGTTGACGAAAGCAATTTACAACGTCAGATTTTATTTGATATAAATGATATTGGTAAACCTAAGGTAGTAGCTGCAAAAGCAAGGCTTTCTGCTCAAAATTCATTTGTAAGTTTCCGTGAGCATTTTGTAAAACTTACTAAAAATAATGCTCTTGATATTTTTAAGAATTATGATATTATTGTTGAGGGCTCTGATAATTTTCCAACGCGTTACCTTACAAATGATGCTTGTGTGATTCTTAACAAACCCTTGGTTTATGGTGCAGTTGAAAGGTTTGGAGGACAGCTTACGGTTTTTAATTATAAAAATGGACCAACTCTTCGTTGCCTATGTGCTGAACCTCCCGATCCATTTGAGATTCCAACATGTTCGGAAGTAGGAATTATTGGGGTTTTGCCAGGAATAGTTGGAACAATGCAAGCATTAGAAGTGATTAAAATCATCACCGGAATTGGTGAACCTTTATCAGGTAAGCTACTCTTGCTTGATGCACTTACACTACAGACAGAAATTATTGCTTTTTCAAAAAATGAAACAGTTGCAAAAATCACTGAACTTCAGGATTATACTGATGTATGTACTTTTGATAATAATGTAAAATCAATTACTTCTATAGAACTAAAAAAACTAATGGAACACCCTGAAAAGGTACAAATTATTGATTTGCGTGATGCCGATAACCGAGAAAATTTTTCTTTGCCTTGCATTTCAATCCCGTTAAATGAGCTTCCTTCAAAACATACTTTGGTTTCAAAAAATCAAACAGTCGTATTTGTTTGTCGATATGGAATTAAAAGCATCACTGCCTGTAGTTACATGGAACGAAAGCATTATTACAACAATGTGTTTAGCCTTGACAATGGCATTTCAGAATGGAACGTATTATATGAAATCAAATCTGAATCAGAAAACAAATAACAAATAACTTTTTTTCAGGAATTGCTACTTCATTTAATTTCTTTTATTTGCTAAACAAAGGCGATAGAAGCAAATAACCAGATAATAAATATCCACCTTCTAAGAAGGTGGCTTTGTTTAAAAGAGCCTATAGAACCCATTGGTATTAGAGGTCAAATGAACCTTGTTGCTCTTCATTTAATTTTTCTTGCTCTTCCTGTTACTTGACATATTTTCTTATTTTTTCTTCATCCAAACCTACTGTACTTGAACAATATCCTCATGACCAAAAATGATTTCCCCAATATGGCTTCTTTTTTAACCCCGGAAAACTTTTGAATATTTTTATGGCTGTTTTTCCTTTCAATATTCCCATGAAATCCGACATTGACAATTTTGGTTCTACAAAAACAACCATATGAACATGATCAAACTGAATATTTAATTCTAATATTTCAACATTTTCCCATTCACATATTGAAGGTACTGATCCTTCTACATTATCTTTTAACCTATCTGTCAAAATCTTATATCTGTACTTGGGTGTCCATACAACATGAAATACGTGATAATAGATTACATGTGATAATTTCTTATATTTGCTCTGACTCATATTATATTTTTGAATTGAAGCTAAAATCACATTTTTTTTCTGCTTAAATTTTGTCTTTTAATGTTTTCTCTAATAAAACTTTGCAGTATATCGTTTACTGTATATTTTAGCTCCTTTATTTTAGGAATTTGCATATTGTGAAAAAAGTATTTCTGTTTGTTATTGTATTTTCATTTATTTCTGTGGCATCAATTGCTCAGCAGGTAAGCAATATCAGATTAAATACGTTTGACTTAAATAGGGACACAATTTCGCTTGATTCTTTAAGCATTGTGCCAAATAGTGTTTTTATTTCAGACAATCAAGGGAAATTAATTTCAGACACACTGTATTATATCGACTATGCAAAAGGTTTGTTCATTATTAAAGAAAACTATAGACAATATTTTCCTGATAAAATAAAAACATCTTATAAGGTTTTTCCTGTTTCATTTACAAAATCATTTTTTCATAAAGATTTTTCAAAGCTGAACATTAGGAATGACGATGCAGCGAATACATTTAAACTTACCTATGCGCAAGATCAAAAAGGCTCTTTTTTCGATAAAGACGAACTGAACAAAAGGGGTAGCATCTCGCGTGGAATTACTTTTGGAAACAATCAGGATGTGATTGTAAACTCAAACTTGAACCTTCAATTGTCTGGACGAATTAGTGATAACTTTGAAATCCTAGCGGCCATTACTGATAATAATATTCCCATTCAACCTGATGGAAATTCACAGCAAATTCAGGAATTTGATAAAGTCTTTGTGCAATTATTTAATAAAAAAACAAAAATAATTGTAGGTGACTATGAACTTGTAAAGCCTGTTGGATACTATATGAATCTGTTTAAAAAAGTTCAAGGAGGCTATTTTGCAACAAATGTCGATATTAATAAAAAACAAAATTACACATTTAAAACAACTTTTTGTGGAGCAATTGCTAAAGGTAAATACAATAAGATGGATATTTCCGGGATTGAAGGCAATCAGGGTCCATATAAACTAATCGGAGCAGAAAATGAGACGTATATCATTGTGTTGGCCGGAACAGAAAAAGTGTATGTTGATGGTAAATTGTTGACACGTGGACAGGATAGAGATTATATTATTGATTACAATAGTGGAGAAATTGTTTTTACGCCAAATCAGCTTATTACAAAAGATAAAAGAATTATGATTGAATTTCAGTATTCTGATAAAAGTTATGCTCGGTTTTTAGTATATAATAGCAATGACTTTCAATCAAAGAACAGTCGGTTTTGGATTAATATTTTTGATGAACAGGACAGTAAAAATCAACCGATAGATCAGACTTTATCTGATGATCAGAAAAAAATCCTTGCATTGGCTGGTGATAGTTTGTTAAGTGCAGTTGTGCCAAAAATTGACAGTGTTCAATTCCGTAATGATGTTGTGTTATACAAACAAGTGGATTCAACCGTAAACGGAATTTTATACAATAACATTTATGTGTATTCTATAAATCCTGATAGTGCACATTTTAGTCTCGGTTTCTCGTTTGTTGGTAATAATCGTGGGAATTATATTCAGATATTGAGTTCTGCAAACGGCAAGGTATATAAATGGG
This sequence comes from Bacteroidales bacterium, assembly GCA_036171035.1. Taxonomy (GTDB): domain Bacteria; phylum Bacteroidota; class Bacteroidia; order Bacteroidales; family GWF2-35-48; genus GWF2-35-48. Next base: position 6,551 of record JAVHQG010000276.1, on the reverse strand, counting down.
TTGCTCCTGTCGCTGGGATTAAGCAGGGAGCTTATGAACCTGTGATTCTATTGACAACACCCAAGAAAAAACAGATGCTTTCAGTTGGTGGTGAATGCAAACTTACACAAAGTACAAAGGCAAATTTTGAGTTTTCGGTTACAAATAACAATCAAAACACATTCTCTGTAAAAGACAAAGCTGATGATTCAGGTTATGCACTGCTAGCAGGTGTTAGACAGGATTTTTTTAATAGAGATACTGTAAATACAAAACTTTTTGCCCTTATATCTTATCAGTTTCTCACCAAAGAGTTTAATCCTGTAGAGCGGTTTCGTAGTGTAGAATATAACAGAGACTGGAATATAGCAAATACATCTAAACAGCAGCTCGAACACTTGATGGTTATGAGTCTGAATTATTATAAAAAATCAATAGGTCATGCTCAATTTGGAACAGATCTTATACAGCAAGAGAGCGGTCTTTCCGGCATACGCAATAATTTTCAATCGAATTTAAAATTCAGAAACATTAATTTTATTGCAAAAGGAAGCCTTCTTAATACGAAAGATACAATCAATAAAACCACCTATATAAGGCATACTGCTTCACTCTCACGAGATTTTAAACATTTTGTTGTAGGTGCAAAAGAAGAGCAAGAAAATAACCGATGGAATATTATTAAAACCGATAGTCTGGCAAAAAATAGTTTCTCATATAATCAGTATGAAGCTTTTGCCTCAAATCGCGACACAGCCAACATAAGTGTTAATGGAAATTATAAATACAGAGAAGATTTTTTACCTTTAAATGGCACATTGCGCTATGCTATGCAGGCACAAGATTTTAATATTGGAGCTGCACGTAATAATAATCCAAACAATATGTTAAAAACAAATTTAACGTATCGGAAACTTAGCATTCAAGATACAATGCTCACGCATAATAAAGCTGAAAATACTGTGTCGGGTAGAATTGAACACTCAATGAAAGCGGTCAAAGGGGTATTTTCTTCATCTACATTTTATGAACTTGGATCGGGACTTGAATTGAAAAAAGAATTTTCATATATCGCAGTAGCCCCGGGGCAAGGTGTGTATAAATGGACAGACTATAATATGAACGGGATAAAAGAACTTGATGAATTTGATGTGGCAGCTTTGATTGATCAGTCGAAAGCCAATTATATACGTATTTTTACTCCCACAAATCAATTTATTAAAACATATACAAACCAGTTCAATCAAACATTTAGCATCAAACCGGAAAGAGTTTGGTCAAATCAACAGGGATTCCGAAAATTTATAGCTCTTTTCTCAGATCAGATAGCTTACCGAACAGATAGAAAAGAAACCAGAACGGATATCTTGAAAACTGCAAATCCTTTTGATTTGCCTAAAGATAATGATACCACACTTGTAAGCACTGCTGAATCGTTTCGCAACACCTTCTCTTTTAATAGAACTCATTCGGTTTGGGGCATTGATATCATTTATCAGGAAAATAAAAATAAAACAATGCTTACAAACGGGTTTGATACCCACACAGGCTCCTTTAACGGATTGCGTCTGCGATGGAATATTAGTAAATATTTAACACTATTAAATAATAATGATGTTGGCGATAAAAAATATATTTCAGAATTTTTTAGTTCGAGAGATTATAGAATCACGTATGTCACTGATGAAACAACATTGAATATTCAACCCGGATTATCATCACGAATCGGTATTATTTATAAATATAGCAATAAGCAAAATGTTTTTAATACGGAACATGCACAAATGCATAATGCCGGTTTGGAATTCAAATATAATGCAGTAACAAAAGGTAGTCTTACAGTGACGGTTAATTATATTAACGTTTCGTATCAAACAGGTGATGAGGTAATTAATGCAAATACTCCCGTTGCATATGAAATGCTCGAAAGCCTTTTGCCGGGCAATAATGGTACATGGGGAGTGCAGTTTCAAAAAAATCTTACTAATGTGCTGCAAATGAATCTTAATTATACAGGCAGAATTTCAGAGGGCAGCAAAATGGTTCATGTTGGCAGTGTACAACTTCGGGCTTCATTTTGATAAAAATCACATAGCTAAATTTGAAAATTCATTGGAAACCCGTATCTTTGATATTTAGTCGGCGTTAAAGTGCAAATTTTAATTCTCATGCAACCATTTTATTATTTATAGTGACTACAAATTGTAGAACCATTTATGCCTGAACTTGACAAAATTATTGAAGGCTGTATTCGGATGGACAGGAAAGCGCAAAAGATGCTTTATGATAAATACGCATCGTCTTTTCTGGGAATTTGTATGCGATACGCTAATAACAGAGCAGAGGCAGAAGATGTGCTGCAAGACGGATTTGTGAAAATTTATCTGAATATTAAACAGTATAATGGTTCAGGTTCTTTTGAAGGTTGGATGAAACGGGTGCTTGTCAACACGGCAATTTCAAACTACCGTGCAAATTTGAAACACTATTATCATCAGGATATTGATGAAATTAAAAAATCGGAAATTGACGAAACTACTATTGAAACATCAGAATTTAGCAGAGACGACCTGATGAAAATAATTTCAAGTCTGCCTACCGGATTCAGAATAGTGTTTAACATGTACGCTATTGAAGGATATAAGCACAAAGAAATTGCAGACGAATTAGGAATTGACATTGGAACATCTAAATCACAATATTCAAGAGCGAAAACCTTGTTACAAAAAAAACTTGCAGAACTAGGTAAAGAGAAGCTGCAACACGAACACGTATGAAAAACAATTTAGACATAGAAGATCTTTTTAAAAATAGTTTCGACGGGTATAAAACCAATCCCGGAAACGACGTTTGGAAAGGAATTAACAGGCAATTATGGAAGCGCAGTTTTGGTGCTTTCTTTAAAGCCTCCTTTGACGGATATAAAGTTGAACCTGCAAGCCTTGTCTGGAAAAATATTGTGCGCAAATTATGGTTCTATAACTTTGTCAGATTTAATGTTGCAAGTTTTAATATATATTATTTCGGATTGGCTCTGTCAATCATTACAGCTACTATTGCCCTTAATTCAGGGAACAATAAAACATCCATTCAAAGCAGTTACCAGAACACTCCTCAAATAATTTTTCATGATAATATTGTACAAAATCCAGTTGCTGTAAATACTTCAGATGCTGAAAAAGTAAAATATTCTGTTGAAACGGGGACAAATTTATCTAATGATAAACAAAAAAATACACTGACCCAAAAGCCTATACAAAATAAGAATAATCAAGAACAAGTTTTTACAAAAAAAGGAAACAAAAAACAGCAAGATTATAAAGTCATAGCCAATAATGCCAATAGCACAGCTAAAGCTCAAATTTTTACAAATAAGGCAATCCAACAGCAAAATAAAAAGAACGAACCAGTTTTGGTTGCACAAGCAAATCCTTCAGCAGATTCAAAAAATCAAATAACAGAAATGGCTTTAAATAGTAAACCTGTGTTTACATTACTACAACCTAAATCGAGTCTGCTAGCACTCTCGTTGCCACAAAATAATTTGAGTCCGGATACAGTTGGATATAATTTTTTCGGTACACCAATTGTCTTTGAACGCACGCACTGGTCAGTGGATGCTTGGTTTGCACCTATGCTTAACAGATCAACTTTTGGCACAAAAAATCTCGAAAACAAACCATATGCTGATGATTTAAACAAGCGTGTTTCTGATGTTGTTACATATGAGAATGTAGGTGCAGATTTTAATTTTTCTTACAAAAATTGGGCTTTTCAAATAGGTGCGTCATACATGGAATTTGGTCAAAAAATGAATGTTACAAATACAGTAACAGATTTTATCGCAAAACCAGTATATAGTTATATGGAGACTCACAGGCTGATGTCTGATACTGTTTGGTTTATTAATCTTGACTCGCTAATGCATTCAGGAGATACCATATGGGTACCTGAAATTGTAAAACAATACTGGGTTGTAAAAAAAGACTCTATAAAAGGAACTGCATATGATACGCTGAAAACAAAATCAAATCATCTTATAGCAAATAGATATTCATATTTTGAGATTCCATTGATGGCAGGATATGAAATACAACATAATAAGTTCTCATATACTATTAAAGGGGGAGTTGCAGCCGGATTCTTTATTAAATCTGCCGGACGTTTGCCAATGTATTCCAGTGAGGACTCATATGATCTTGGAAAAAATAATTTGCCCTACATAAAACCAAATTTTTCGTTGTTGCTAAGCATTCGTTTAGATTATCATTTGAGTAATAAATTTACTATTTTTGGAGAACCATATATTAGAAAAAATATTAATTCTATTTTTCAGAATGGATACAAGGTCTCTCAAACATTTCAGTCAACAGGTGTGAAATTTGGTATTAGGTACTTATTAAAATAAACCATTAATCAAAAGGGATGTCTTATCAGTTTAATATAAAGAATAGCATTTTATCTGTATTGCTTCTGATGAGTACGGGTTTTAATATTTTTGCGCAACATGCCCTTCCTGACACATACAATATCATTAAAAATAACGCAACCGTGTTGGATGTAAGAAATAACGATAATTATGCCATCAACGATTACGTTACTGTTCCATTTCAAAATGATTCGGGTGTGATTTTTTTCGCTCCACAGCATGGTCATGTTTTCTATCTTAATAATTATTCAGTGATGTATGTCCCCGATAGCGGATATATCGGACAGGATGAATTTGTTTACAGCATTGCATATTATGATAAATATTATTATTCAATAGATACAGCAAGGGTTTATCTTACAGTTGCAAATCCTCAGCCGGCTTATTGTCAGGCACATTTTAATACATCATCAGGAGGCTGTTTTAATTGCTTTCATTTGCTTGACGATTCACAAGGGAACGTTGTTTCGTGGCAATGGACATTTGGCGATGGAGAAACGTCAATTGTGCGTAATCCCGATCATCACTTTCAGATTGCCGGAACATATAATGTTTGTTTAGAAATAATCACAACAGATAACTGCATTAGCCATTATTGCACAAATGTAGAAGCAATTGCTTCAGATTCTTGTTACGCAGATTTTTCGTTTACTGCCCCTGTTAACCATTCTGTTGCATTTACAGACCAATCATTGGGCAATATTACGAATTGGACATGGACTTTTGGCGATGATTCAAATGCGGTAACAAGAGACCCATTACATTGCTACCATGCAACAGGTCACTATCAGGCATGTCTCACAGTATTAACTGCAAATGCATGCACTAGCACAGTTTGTAAAGAAATACAAATTGATCAGCCCCTTTTGGATACGATTGTATTATTTGGCGGTCATGTTTTTGCCGGAAACAATCTACTTCATCATGGTGTTGCTATCTTATTCGATGTTGCAAATCACTACAAAGCTATTGACTGGAATTATATTTATAACGATCAGCAAAATCAAGGAATTTGGTTTTTTAGTGCAGCTCCCGGAAATTATTTGGTATATATAATCCCTGATTATGACTATCAACTTTCATGGAATAAAATGTATTTTCCTACATATCTAGGCGATAAATTATTTTGGCAAGATGCAACCACGTTTAATATCAATTCTAGCAATGGAACACTTGATATACACCTTTGCTCTACAGATAGCTTGTCTCACTTCTATGGCGAAAGTTCTATTCACGGCAATGTGTTTTATACCTGCGACTCAACCTATGAACAGAATGTTTTTGGCATTGATTGGTTTAATGACTCAAATACGGTTGCTGCAAGCACTGCAAAATCAAATGCAGCTTTGAATATGCCGGTGCTGTTGTTGGATGGAAATAACAACCCTGTACGGTTTATGTTATCGAATCATTCGGGAGCATTCGACTTTAACAGTATCGCCAATAAAAACTATAAAATTTATACTGAAAAAGCAGGGATGTTTACAGTTCCTGTACTCCTTACTACAGACGAGCAAAATACTGAAATCAGTGATATTTCAATATATGTTGGCAGTACGAATATTACATCGGGGATTGCTGACAATGCTAATAGCAGTGAAATGCAGGCTTTGAATATATTTCCTGTCCCAGTAACAAATATTTTGCATATCAACATTGAACTTGTAAAAAGTGAGACACTTGATATTACTATTGCAGATATTTCAGGGAAGGCAATTTATCATCAGACATCGTATTTCGGACAAGGTAAAAATAAGACAGAGATTGACACTCGGAATTTTAATGAAGGAATTTATTTTATTGTTTTTACTGATGCTGATGGCAAAATTTTTACATCAAAATTTATTAAGTGAAAATAAATTTGTTAAAAAGTAAAATATAGTTTAGATTTGTAAAGGGTTAAGTTTTTTGTTTTTCATAAGTATAGGTTTTTATGTAGTTTGATTAGGAAAGGAGTAAGATACACATCTTACTCCTTTTTTATTTTTACAAAAAAAAATAGCAAGTATGAGCATACTTCACGATCACCGGAGACATTTTTTTTTAATACGCTAAAATCATTTACAGTTCTTTTTGTTGGTTCATTGGCATTTGTGTCAATCATTACCATTTTCCCATTGATAGGCTCTTTAATTAGTTCTTG
>JAVHQG010000275.1:0-2284 GCA_036171035.1 Bacteroidales bacterium | reverse complement strand
TATTTACCAGTCAATGTTTTTTAAAAAATCAGCTTTTAATATAAATTCTTTTTGTTCCGTATCAATTTTTTTATAGAAAGAATGATTTTGTCGGTCATAATTTCTTTCTAAAAGACTGATGGCATCGTATTTTGGGATGATGTGCCTGACGTAAGTTTTTTTATAGTCATATAATTGGTTTAACAGCATAAAATTGTCGTGCCACAAACCAAGAGTCTCGGAGAAATTCTTTAATTTTCGTAAGAATATTTTATTTATTTTCATTTCGGGAATGGCAGTTTGCATAAATGAAAGATTATATTGAAACTCTTTTAATTTTTTTCTAAAATCATGAATATCTTCGTAAGAATTGACATTATAAATATTGAAAGCAAACAGTATTTTGAGGGTTTCTCGAAGGTATGATGCGATACTTTTCTTAAGATTAGGAATTGTTATAGTTGCAATAATTCCTGACTTTTCAAATTTGTTTTTGTCGGAATTTTCAAAAAGATACAAGAATGCCACTTGTTTTTCCACTTCATGATACTTTAGCATTTTCTCATAATCGCCGAAATCGGCATTGTATTTTTCATGCCAGATTTTTATATGTTCCTGTTGTATCTGTAAATCGCGAATGGCTCCAGTTTTGTTAAATACAGCTTTGTAATCGGCATAATTTTTTTTATAACTGAACTTTTTGTTACAAAATTCAAGGAATAAAAAAAAAGCCTTGATTTTTTTTATAGCAACACGCATTTCATGTATTGTCTCAACATCATATTCCGGGATTGATTTTATGTAGTTTTCTAAAAAAATGTTGTGTAAATTTTGATAGAATTGGACGAGATTATTCATTCATGGGGTATAAAAAAATTAATGTAACAAAAGTAAGCATTTTTTATAAACTAGAAATGCGTTCCTACAACGAAAATTTGTGTAGTTTTGCCGTGTGAGTACACATTATGGTAAAGAAGGTAAAAAGGTAGCATTCCAGACATTGGGGTGTAAACTAAATTTTTCAGAGACATCCACAATAGCACGGATGTTTATGGAACGTGGATATGAACGTGTGGCGTTTGGATGTGATGCGGCAGACGTTGTGGTTATTAATACTTGTACGGTTACAGATGCGGCAGATAAAAAATGCAGGTTAGCAATAAAAAAAGCGGTTAAATTATCACCAAATGCGGTAGTTGCTGTGATAGGTTGTTATGCACAAGTGAAGCCGGAAAGCATTAGAAAAATTGCAGGAGTTGATATTGTTTTGGAGGCAAAAGATAAATTCAAATTGCTTGAATATTTGGAAAATAATCAAAAACTGCAAGGAGAAATTCCGTGTAATGTAAAAGAAATTGAAGAATTTAATCCTGCGTGGTCATTTGGTGATCGTACGCGTACTTTTTTGAAGGTGCAGGATGGCTGTGATTATCATTGTGCATATTGTACCGTTCCACTTGCCAGAGGGAAAAGTCGTAATAATTCTGTTAAAGAAACAGTTGCACTTGCTAAAGAAATTTCATTGAAAGGTGTGAAAGAGATTGTTTTAACAGGCGTTAATATAGGCGATTTTGGAAGAACTAGTGGAGAAGATTTTTATAGTTTGATTCGAGAACTTGACAAAGTTGATCAGATTGAACGTTTTAGGATTTCATCTATTGAACCAAATCTTTTGACAGAAGAAATAGTTTCCTTTGTAGCGGGTTCAGAAAAGTTTATGCCGCATTTTCATATTCCATTACAATCAGGTTCCGATAGGATATTGCAGCTTATGGGCAGGAGATACCAACGAGAAACTTTTGAAGCCCTTGTATCGTCAATAAATCATAAAATTAAACATTGTTTTCTTGGTGTTGATGTTATTGTTGGAATGCCAGGAGAAAGAGATGAGGATTTTGCCGATACTTTACATTTTTTGGAACAATTAAAGGTTTCGCAGCTTCATGTGTTTTCATATTCAGAGCGTCAGAACACACGGTCCGTAGGCTATTCTGAAAAAATATCGTCAGAAGAAAAGAAGAAAAGGAGTAAAATATTACATCAATTATCTGCAACGAAACTTCATCAGTTTTATATGAATCAATTAGGTAGTGATGCTAAAGTGCTTTTTGAAGGTTTTAATGATGATGGCAGAATGTATGGTTTTACTGAAAATTATATAAAAACTGAATTTCCATATAATGAAGAGTTTGTTAATAGCATTAAAAAGGTTGTTTTGCAAGAAATATCAGAAAGTGGAAATATGAAGGTGATGATGAGATGATGGGATGATGAGATGATGGGATGATGGGATGATGGGATGATG
>JAVHQG010000274.1:0-11754 GCA_036171035.1 Bacteroidales bacterium | reverse complement strand
AATACAAAGAAGATCAGGAAAAGCGAGAAGATAAAAAGTAAAATTAATCAGAGGTTTCTGTTTTCCCAAATCCCACAATAGATAAGGTTTTTATAAAATCAGAAAAGCCCAACAATATAAAAATATTCAATGTTATTGGTGAGCAGATTTATTCTGGCAATATAAACCTTTTCAATAATGTTTCTCTTTCACAAAAGGGGATTTATCTATTTGAAATTTCATCAAATTCCGGACGGATTTAACAAAGAATTGTTGTTCAGTAAAGAGCAATATATTTTATAATTTATGATTTAATTCGACATATGTTTTTACTTTTGTATAAATTTATTTAACATGAAAAAATCTTTCGTATTACTGCTTTACATAGCGCTTGTAACTTCTGCTTTTTCACAGAAAACAACAACCGATGATATCAATGCAATAGACATCAAACAACATATCTCATATCTTGCGTCGGATGCATTAAGAGGTCGTATGACAGGTTCCGGAGATGATGTTGTTGCTGCAGAATATATCAAAAAACAATTTCTCAACTTCAATTTAAAGCCTCTCTGCGAAAAAGGATTTCAGTATTTCAATACTACCGTTGATGTTGAATTTGGGACAGGCAATTCCATGTCTTTTCAAGGGTTCAAGGGAAAACTTGATGAGGATTTTTGTCCTTTTTCCTTTTCGAAAAATGGATTGCTGAAAGCGCAAACAGTTTTTGTTGGCTATGGTTTTGATATTTCAAAAGATAGCATTCAGTGGAACGATTACAAAGACGTAGATGTAAAAGGGAAATGGGCTGTTATTATGCGTGGAGAACCAGATCCTGACAATATGCACAGTCCTTATTTTGAATTTTCACAAGAACGATACAAAGTTACAGTGGCAAAAAATAAAGGTGCAGCAGGTGTGATTTTTATTACCGGAAAAAGTCAGGAAAAAGATGACAAAATTGTGCATTTATATTTTGATAAAAATGTTTCTGATTCTGATATTCCTGTGATTAGTATTAACCGTACAGTTGCTGATAAAATTTTACAAAAAACAAAAAAATCGCTAATCGAATTAGAAACATTAATTAATAAAGAAAAAAAATCAAACTCTTTTTCTATTCCACTTGAAATTTCTGCAAACTCAAACGTAAAATTCAAATCTGTAAAAACACAGAATGTGGTATTTTTAATTGAAGGAAGTGACGTGAAATTGAAAGATGAATATATTGTTCTTGGAGCACATTACGATCATCTTGGAATGGGAGGCAAAGGCTCTGGCTCACGAATGCCCGACACGGTTGCTGTACATAATGGGGCTGACGATAATGCCTCTGGTGTAGCTGCGGTTATTGAACTTGCAGAAAAAATTTCTTCTATGAAACAGATACCCAAAAGAAGCATTATTTTTGTTGCATTTACAGGTGAGGAAATGGGTATGCTTGGCTCTGATTTCTTCGTTAAAAATCCTCCAATAGAAAAAACAAAAATTAAATCAATGCTTAATTTTGATATGATTGGTAGGATGAAAAGCGATAAAAAAACACTCTCTGTCAGTGGAACCGGCACTTCTATCGAGTGGGAAAGTATTTTAGATAAATATAAAGGGAATCGAACATTTGAATTGGCTTATTCACCTGAAGGTCCGGGCCCATCAGACCATGCAAAATTTTATTATGAAAATATTCCGGTTCTATTTTTTACTACCGGTGCACACGACGATTATCACACACCTATGGATGATACTGAGAAAATTGACTTTGACAGTGAAAAAAATATTATTGATCTTGCATTTGATGTCTTCACAGATATTTCAAATTCCGATAAAAATCTTACATTTAAAGAGGCTGGACCTAAACAGGAAAAAGTAGGCGTTAGATTTAAGGTAAAGCTAGGCATCATGCCTGATTATACGGGCACAATTAAAAATGGATTGAGTGTTGACGGTGTCAGTAAAGGTGGCTCGGCAGACAAAGGAGGAATCAAAAAAAATGATGTAATAATTTCTGTTGATGGGATGAAAGTTAGTAATATTGACGATTACATGGTTTGTCTTTCAAAATTAAAACAAGGAAAAATTATTCCGGTTGAGGTGATGCGAGCAGGGAAAAAAGAAGTGTTATTGATAACTCTTTTGTAAAGAATTTTTAGCTTCTTTGATAGTTTCTAAAAAAACTTTTAACTTTCATCTTAATTACGCCCCACACTGCTTCATTAAAAATGCCACCGCTCATTTTTGAAGAACCAAGCTTTCGTTCAGTAAAAATAATTGGCACTTCAACAATGTTAAATCCAAACTTCCATGCTGTAAATTTCATTTCAATCTGGAATGCGTAACCTTTTAATTTTATTTTATCAAGTGCAATGGTTTCTAGAACTTTCTTGGTATAACATTTGAATCCGGCTGTGGTATCTCTAATTGGCATACGCGTTACAAATCGCACGTAAGCAGATGCATAATACGACATGATCACACGACCCATTGGCCAATTCACAACATTCACACCTGTAATATATCTGGAACCGATGGCCACATCTGCCCCTTGTTCTTTACAAGCTTTAACAAGCAAAACAAGATCATCCGGATTATGAGAAAAATCGCAATCCATTTCACAAATGTATTCATAGTGTTTTTTGAGTGCCCACATAAATCCTGCAATATATGCTGTTCCAAGACCAAGTTTCCCGGCTCTTTCCATCATGTGTAATTTATCGGGAAATTCCTTTTGCAACTCTTTTACAATAGCTCTTGTCCCATCAGGAGAGTTGTCGTCAATTATTAAAAGATCAATTGTAATGGGCAAAGAAAACACCTTGCGCACCATTGCCTCAATGTTGTCTTTCTCGTTATAGGTTGGTATGATTACTAGGCTATCTGACAAAAATTGTAAGAATTATTTTGCGACGAATATATAAAATATCTTTTAAAAATAAGAACTTCAGAAATTATTTTCTGAAAATAAAACCATAAACGTCATGTAAAATTATATTTTTGTTTCATAAAAAATTGTTAAAAAATGAAACGCGAAAAAATTAAAGATTTATTAAACAATGCTGTGGCTACCGGAAACGACGTTACAGTTAAAGGATGGGTAAGAACAAAAAGAGGAAATAAAAATGTAAATTTTATTGCACTCAATGATGGATCTGTGATACACAGCATTCAAGTTGTTGTTGACGTTGCTAACTTCAGCGAGGAAATGCTAAAACTTGTTACAACCGGGTCTTGCTTACGTATAAAAGGTAAACTTGTAGCATCGGTTGGGCAAGGTCAGAATGTTGAAATTCAGGCACAAGAAATTGAAGTGTATGGTACTGCCGATACAGAAACATATCCATTACAGAAAAAAGGGCATACCCTTGAATTTTTAAGGGAAATTGCACATTTGCGACCAAGAACAAACACTTTTGGAGCAGTGTTGCGATTGAGACATGCACTGGCTTTTGCCATACATAAATATTTTAACGATCACGGATTTTTTTATCTGCATACACCTATCATCACTGGCTCTGATTGTGAAGGTGCCGGTGCCATGTTTCATGTTACAACAATGGATCTTCAAAATATTCCTAAAAACGAAAATGGAACAGTAAGTTATACCGATGATTTTTTTGGTAAAGAAACAAGTTTAACTGTTTCTGGTCAGTTGGAAGGCGAGCTTGGTGCACTCGCACTATCTTCAGTTTATACATTCGGACCAACATTTAGAGCCGAAAACTCAAATACACCTCGTCATCTTGCAGAGTTCTGGATGATTGAACCGGAAGTTGCTTTTTCTGACATTACAGACAATATGGATCTATCAGAAGAATTTTTGAAATATGTGATTCAATATGCACTCGATACTTGCAAAGATGATCTCGAGTTTCTAAATAAAATGTACGATAATGAGTTGATTGATCGTCTGAAATTTGTGATTGATAACAACTTTATTCGACTTCCATATACCGAAGCCATTGACATTCTTGTGAAATCAGGAAATGCTTTTGAGTTTCCCGTTAGCTGGGGTGTAGATTTACAATCAGAACATGAGCGGTATCTGGTAGAACAACACTTTAAAAAACCGGTGATTCTTACAGATTATCCTAAAGATATTAAAGCGTTCTATATGAAACAGAACGACGATGGGAAGACTGTTCGTGCAATGGATGTGTTATTCCCAAAAATTGGTGAAATTATTGGAGGTTCCCAACGCGAAGAAAATTATGATAAATTATTAACCCGAATTAATGAAATGAATATTCCCGAAAAAGATATGTGGTGGTATCTCGAAACCCGTAAATTTGGAACAGCCCCACATAGTGGGTTTGGACTAGGTTTTGAGCGCCTTGTACTTTTTGTTACCGGAATGACAAACATCCGTGATGTGATTCCATTCCCGCGTACACCAAAGAATGCAGAGTTTTAATGTTATAAAATGTTACTAATCATATTGAAAAAAACCGAATATCTGTGTTTTTATCATTATTTATTAATTCTTTTTATCTTTATTTTACGCTGTAAAAATTTTATTAATTTTTTATTATTATGAGTACAAAAGGGGTAAAAGCATATGTTGAAGCTGCTGCACGTTCTGCTGAATGGCATAAGGGAAATGTAAAAAAAATGAAACAATGTCGGTTTGATACCATTGCAGTTCATGGTATATATTCCATGCAGGAAGCATTGGATTTTAACCAGGGTTCTATTATTGAACCAATTTATTTGTCAACTTCTCAAGCATACAGAGATTCTGATGAAATGGAAGCTGCATTAAGTTATCAAATACCTACCTGGTGCTATTCCAGAATTGCTAATCCGAGCATGTATTACCTGGAAGGTGTTTTGGCTCTTTTGGAAGGTTATGGTGCAGATATTGAAACGTCATGTATTGCTACATCTTCTGGTATGTCTGCTATTCAAAGCGCAATTGACCCTCTGCTAACTGGTAATCCCAAAAAGTCAAATCAAAAAATAAATTTTGTTGCAACATGCCAGGTTTATGGTGGAACATTTCAACAATTTGCAGTTCGTAAAGAAAAGGAAAAAAATATTGAATGGCGTAAAATCATCAATTCAGACGATTTGACAGAATGGGAGTCGAAAATTGATGAAAACACACGCTTTTTATACGGTGAAATGCCCAGTAATCCTGCACTTGCATTCTTCGATTTGAAGAAGGTTGCCATATTAGCACATAAATATAATTTGCCATTGATTATTGATTCTACAGTTGCCACACCTGCTTTGTTAAGACCTTTGTCTTTGGGTGCTGATATTGTGGTACAATCTGTTACAAAATCACTTTTTACCAGTGGATTTGGCGTTGCAGGTGCAGTGATTGCAAAACATAACATCCCCTCAAATTTCTTAGCTGACGAAGCAAAAGCAAATTATGCGATGTATTTAAAAACATTACCCAATAGGGATAATGGTCCAAGTATCTCTCCAATGAGTGCTGTGCTGGCATTGAATGATATTCGAACACTGCGGATGCGAATGGATCATGTGAGTCGTAGCACCCAACAAATTGCTACATTTTTACAAGGACATAAACATATTGAAAATGTTGAATACCTAGGTCTTAAAAACGATAAAGGTCATCAGCTTGCTTCAAAATACATGTTTCTTGTTGATGCTGAATTTGATGAAATATATGGTAAAAAAATAAATCGCTACGGTCATCTGATGTCGTTCTGTGTGAAAGGCTCACACGCTGATACACGAAAAGTATTTGATGCCATGCAACGGATTTGGCGTGCAACAGATTTGGGAAGAATTAAGTCTGTGGCTACCATCCCTGCAATTTCAACACATCAGCAACAAGGCGAAGAAGGACGCAAGCTCGCACATATCCCCGATAACCTTATTCGGTTGTGCGTTGGAGCCGAACATCCTGATGATATAATCGCTGATCTCGATCAGGCACTGTCAGCCCTCGATGGTAAAAAAATAACATGCACGGCTCCAGAATATTCTGCCGGTGGTGCTTCATCAGCCAGATTAAGAAAATAATTTTAATTGTAAAATCATAAATAAATATATCATGAAACATAAAATTGCAATTATCGGATTTGGAACAGTAGGTCAGGGAATATCTGAAATCCTCCTTGAAAAGAAAACTGAATTAAAAGAAAAATATAAATTTGATTTTGATATTGTAGCTGTGGCTGATTTTGCTTACGGCAATGTATATAACGCAAAAGGTCTTGATGTTGCTAAAATGTTAAAGGAAGCAAAATCGAAAAAGAAATTCACGAAAGATATTGTAAAATGGAACAATATCGAATTGATTGAAAAGTCCAATGCAACTGTGGTTTGTGAGCTTACTTATACCGATCTGAAAACAGGTAAACCAGCCATTGATCATGTAAAAGCAGCTTTAAGCTCAGGGAAACACGTGGTTTCAAGTAATAAAGGTCCGGCTGCATTGAAGTATCTTGAAATGAAGAAAATAGCTGACAAGAAAAAAGTAAAATATTTGATTGAAGGAACAGTTGTTGCCGGAACACCTATCATCAATCTAGTTCAAGGTCCACTTGCAGGATGCGAAATCACAAAGATTCGAGGTATTCTTAATGGTACCACAAACTATATGCTTACCGAAATGGAAAAAGGCATGGATTACAATGCTGTTTTAAAAGTTGCACAGAATTTAGGCTATGCCGAAGCTGATCCAACAGGCGACGTAGAAGGGTTTGATGCAAGAGGAAAAGTATGTATTTTAGCAAACGTTGTGATGGGAGTTCCCGTGAAAATTGATGAAATTTCATGTAAAGGAATCACAAAAATCACATCTAAAGATATGGCTGAAGCAAAAGCAAAAGGCTGCCGCTGGAAACTGATTGGCTCTGTTGAAAAACTGAAAACGGGAAAAATAAAAGCATCTGTTGCACCTGAAATGGTTGAACTCTCTCATCCACTAGCCGGTATAATGGGCGCAAAAAATGCACTCACATTCACTACAGACCTATTAGGGGATGTTACCATTGTTGGTCCCGGTGCAGGAAGAAAAGAAACAGGTTTCTCTATTCTCACAGATTTGTTAAGAATCAATAACGGATAATAGCACTCAATTTAATAATTCAAAAAGGGGATGTGGAGCAATTGTTTCTATGTCCCTTTTTTTACTGATAAAATCCACTAAGACAAACCTTATCAATTTTCGGTCTGTTTCGATTTCATGCTGATAACCTCGTCGATTGAGTATTGGGGTTTATTATTTAAGGTGAGGAATATTCTGCCGATGTATTCTCCGATAAGCCCCAAAAACATTAGCATCATCCCACCGATAATGAGTGATGAAATCATTAGAGATGTCCAGCCTTCCACAGTATGATTGATTAAAAAATATTCCATTAAATAATAAATTGCCATCACAAACCCAATAAGTGAAGTGCTAAATCCAATAAGGGTTGCAAGCCGTAATGGAAGGACAGAAAAGCTGGTTAACGTTTTCAAAAAAACCGAAAAAGAACGAATAAAATTGAAATTACTTCTCCCTTTATATCGAACATGATGTTGAGTAGAAATAGATGCAATATTTTGTGTTACTTGCAACAAAAGTCCCTCGATATAAGGAAATGGACCTTTATATTGTAAAATATCTTTTATTACTCCGGCTTTAATAATTTTAAATGGAGACATGTAGATATTTTTTGGTTTTTTGAATAACAACTGAGCAAATATTCCATTTGTCCAGCTTCCAAAATTTTTCCATAAGGCTTGATTTTTATCGGAAAATTTTGCATAACAAATATCAAATCCTTCTTTGCATTTATTGTAGAGCAGTGGAATATCGTATGGGGAATGTTGTAAATCATCATCCATAATTACAATATAATTGCTTGATGCATAGTTTAATCCTGCCATAATTGCATTGTCTTGTCCAAAATTTTTTCTCAAATTAATTGCAACTACGTTTGCGTGATTGATGGCGATAAATCTGATTATATCCATGCTGTTATCTGTGCTGCCATCATTAATGAAAATTAATTCAAAATCAATTTCCTGCATGGCATCGTTGATTTGCCTATGAAGTTCATTTAAGTTTTCTTCGCTGTTAAATACAGGCACGATAATGCTAATTTCTTTCATCTATAATTTCAATTAAAATATCTCGTTGAATATGAATAATTTTATATTTGAATTTTAACTTTTCGGTCAGCCGATTAAGTGTTTTTAAAATGCTTTTTTTGTTGTAGCGAAAGGCCTCTGTGCCTTTTCCTGCATTGGTAAACTTTTTTGCTAAAAATCCAATAATCCCTTTTCCGGATGAGAGATTAATGATAGGTTCAGATAATATTATTTTTGGAGCACAATTGAGCATTTTTAGCAGCATTGACTCTGCTTCATTGTGGAAATGATACAATGATCCAATCATAATACACACATCAGCTTTTGGAAAAGATTGCATCTGTGAAATATCAATATTTGTAGCAGAAAAATTATTTTTAAGAGCATATGAAACAAAGTAATTATTTATATCAAAACCTTGCCACAGAATATTATTTTTGCTACAATAATTTGCAATATAAATATCACCAAAACATAGTTCTGTAACGATTTTATCTTGTTCGGAAAATAGTGCAATCACATCGCAGAACCGTTGCTTATACCTGAATGAATAAAGAATGTTCATTGTTAATCGGTACAGATAAATATTACGATATATTAAACTTGTATTCACAAAACAAATTTAGAAAAAAACAATTACTGATAATTTAGGTTAAGATAGAATCTTTTTTTGTTGATTTTTGTTGTGTCAAATGCAGATGTGTCAATCATAATCACACGAATCATTTTTTCTATTTTATTGATTGGAACATCTGCGTGCGTATCGTGATACAGGCATTTCAAGCCTGGTTCTATCGGCCATACCCGAAAAAACAAAGGGGCATTAAATTCATCGGCATACCATTTTAACGTCGATCTCTTTTCATGCATATCAAATAAAGGAAGTGTGTATGCTACAATCAATGTATCAGTTGCTATGTCAGGAAGATTGTTGGCAAACTCGTGCAAGACCACATAATCTTTTCTCATGGGTTTTACCCAGCCTTCCCAAATGTTGAAGCACATTATACTTATAAACAAAAGCCCGATAATTGCAGCAATACGGGTTGATGGAATCGGCAAAACTTCAAAAATCCTCACAATTAAATATATTGTAAAAACAAAGCTTATTAGGACAAAATTTCTTGCTGCACCCCAGCTTTCTGTAATAATAAGGTGTGGAAAAAATAATAACACTGAAAAACAAAATAGAAGCACTAAATCCAAAAATCTTTTTTTAAAAACGTCGCGAATAAGGAAGCCGATAAACAGCATACTGAAAATATTTGCAATTAAAGAATTTTTAAACAGCAACAGGTGTAATTTACTAGCCTCAGCTAAAATTGAAAAAAACCATAATACTTTTTTTGTTGGGTCAAAACCTCCTATATCTCCGCGGGAAATCATTTCAACATTAAAACTATGCAATACTGATTTAAAGAATTGGTAATAAATACCCATTGAAAGAATAAAAAAGAAAGAAATCCATAAAAAGAATTTGATGCGTTTTTTTGCGGGAATCTCTGGTTTTAAAATCAGCAGAATAAATGCAGGAATCACAAAAGCCAATGCTAACGGTTGATAGTTAAACAGAGAAACGAGCTGCAAAACTATTGCAAAAAAAATATATATATTCTCTTTAGATTTGGGTAATTCTTTTTCGTCCAAATGTTTTGCAAAAACCTCAACAACTAAAATTCCTGCAATAAAAGACAGTATTGTAGAAAGGTGTAGCAGATAAAGTTGTGCCCAGCTAATAAATTCAGAAAATCCAGGAAGTGCAAAAACCATTACAGCAACTAGAAAAGAAGAGATTGTATGCAATCCTTTTTTTTGTAAATAATAAAATATCAAAATGCAAAAAAGTGAAGAAACAATAACAGAAATAATTCTAAAATATTTAAGATTTGCAAGCGTATCAGCTATTTGCAATGCACCTAATTGAAAAAATCCAAAAATAGGTCTGCCCTCTGAAACATATTGATTAAAACAATCATTCCAGCCTGTTCCAGACTTTAATCGCCAAAGCATGTTTGGCTCGTCCAGTGAAAAATAATCGCAAAAAACCAAAAACATTAAAACAAATAAAATAATGCTAATGTATATCAGAGATTGGACAGATGGGCGTTTCATTAATAGCTATTAATTTTTTTGTTTTTGTAAAAGTTTTTCAAAATAACGTCAAAATCAACAATCATTGAAGTGTTTTTTAAACTGTCATTTACAGGATTTTTATTATCAAAAATTGTAATTGGAATCTTATTCACTTCTTCTCTTTGACCCGTGATTTCATATAGCAATTGTTTTACTATAGGTGTGTGTACCCATGATTTAGTGGTCGATTGCAATCCAAATTCATCGGTTACAAGAAAGGGAACAACATGTAATCTGTTTAATAAATCTCCTTTAGGTGCTATGATTGTAATCGAGGATGGCAGCCCTTTTGATACGTTTTCCCGAATAGCATTTTTTGTTGAATTATATTCATTTGACTGCACTTGAGCAATTGAATAATAATTGTTATAAAAAGCACTTATCAGTGCGAAACTAACTACTAATGCAGAAAGAATATTTGAAAAATAATATGGCAATTTAATTTCATGAAATGCCATGATAAGCAAGATCGTAGTAATTAAGGCAACACCAGCCGTAGTACGGTATGAAATCCAAGTATCAGCGGCAAGAAAACTGGGTAAATAAGCAAGAATATAAAATCCGAAAAGTGTTAAAACATATTCAACTTTTGAATTGTTACTAATTGTTTTTACCTGCCGTACAATAAAAAATAAGATTGCAATACCGGTAATTAAACGAATTGCAACAAGTAGATTTTGTTTCAAAAATATAAAACTATGTTGCCACGACATCAACAACCCTCCTTTGATAAACCATATGAGTTTTTTCCCCGAAAAACCTTCTCCTACACGTCCTGATGCTACAAGCCCCATTGCATCTAATGAAAATTTATAAAATACAAAATATAATGCATAGATTGCAAGATGAAAACATAAAAAATACCAAAGACCTTTCGTGTTTTTTTGATTTATAAAACACAAAAAAACCGGTAAAATAAACAACGGGTATATGGGCTGATATATGTTTAAAACAAGAACCCCTAAAATTCCGGATATAACAAGTTTTATAATAAAACTCGACCGATTGATCTCCTTTCTATAAACAAATGCAGCCATTGCAATATCTCCGGCAATAATTATTAGAAGAAGTGCTAATGCTGCCAGACACAAAACAACCCAGTGAGCAGTGATTCCAACAAATGGAGTGGTCAAAAATAAAATCACGATAAACATTGATTTTACTTTCGGAAAATTGTGTTTTAAGAGTAGATGATATAAATAAATAGAAAAAGAAAAAAGAAAAACAAGTGTAATAAATCGAACATATTTTAATTCTGTAATGCTTGTGATATTGGGATATATAAGTTTGCTCAAAAGTCCATACAAGGGTCGTCCATCTCTGATATGCTGATTGATAAACCCTTGTGTTGACCAATTCCATACAAAATCGTAAGTATCGGAAATAGCAAAATCCATAAAAATTCCGCAAAACAAAAATGAAAAAACCAATAATAGTAGTGCCGGGAAAAATAATTTATTAGTTAACTTTTTTGTTCTCATTTTCAAATGATATTATTTATTGTGATAATCTTTTATTCAATATTCATAAGCCTTTCCAAATGATGATATTCAATACCAAAATATTTTTTGACGGATTTGATTTTTT
>JAVHQG010000273.1:0-11780 GCA_036171035.1 Bacteroidales bacterium | reverse complement strand
CGAAAGCCTTAAACTCGAACATTATTCACTAATATTTTATTTTTTATGTGTTCATTAGATCGCTTCGCTAAATTATGAATCAGACACTGACTTTATGGACAAAGCCTAAGTAAAACATGTTCATCATCTGAATATACCAAACACACAAAACAAATCGTTTGATAAATATTCAGACATTATACAAAACATATAATACATAAAATTAATTCATATATATAGATAATTGTATATTTTGTGTTTGTTTTGATTTTTTTTATAATATTGTAAAATGAATAATCAGTATTAATCATTAATGCTAATATCGAATGAAACAGTTTTTTGTTATTGTTTTTTCAGTTTTACTTTCTAACATATTTGTTACACAGGCGCAGGTAAAACAACCGGTAAAATGGACTTTTTCTGTAAAGCAAACTGGCGATAATGAAGCAGATCTGATTTTTAAAGCAAAAATAGACAAGGGCTGGCACTTGTATTCACAGCATCTTCCTGAAGGTGGACCTATTCCAACGTCATTTACTTTTAAAAAAGCTGGAAATTATAAATTAAAGGGAACTGCCTCTGAACCTAAAGGAAAAACCGAATACGACAAAACATTTGAAATGAATATTACATCATTTGTTGATGATGCAACATTTGTTCAGAAGATTATTACTAATTCCGACAAAGAATTTGTAGTGACCGGAACGTTTGATTATATGGTTTGTAACGATGGCTCCTGCATACCATTTAGCGATAACGATTTTTCAATTTCTGTAAAAACAGCAAATCAAACGGTATTAGATAAAAAAGATATTATAAAAAACACCATTCCGGATACGGCATTTATTGCTAAAACAGATACCGGCAAACCAGTTAATACAGAACTAAATCAAGGGAAAACAAGTCAATTTACAGATGGTTCACCTATTAATAAAAAAGATTCATTATGGAAATTTTTCTTATTATCTTTCCTTGCAGGACTAGCAGCAATCCTCACACCATGCGTGTTCCCAATGATTCCAATGACCGTTTCGTTTTTTATGAATGAGGGTACAAAAAAAGCTAAAGCTCGCATACAGGCATTTATTTATGGATTTTCAATTATTGGAATTTATACTATTATAGGAACGGTTGTGTCTATAACATTAGGAGCCAATTTTGCCAATTGGCTCAGCACTCATTGGATTCCAAATGTTTTCTTTTTTCTTATTTTTATATTTTTTGCTGCATCATTTTTTGGAATGTTTGAAATAACATTGCCTGGTTGGATTGTTACAAAATCAGATAAACAGGCAGATAAAGGTGGCATTTTGGGACCATTTTTTATGGCTTTCACACTTGTGCTTGTTTCATTTTCATGTACAGGACCAATAGTGGGAGCAATCCTTGTTGCATCAGCCGGTGGCGAAATTTTAATGCCGATTATTGGTATGTTTGGTTTTTCACTGGCATTTGCACTTCCATTTACGTTATTTGCAATATTTCCATCGTGGTTGAAAAATTTACCAAAATCAGGCGGATGGCTCAATTCAGTGAAAGTTGTACTTGGATTTCTTGAACTTGCACTGGGGTTGAAATTTTTAAGCATTGCCGATCAAACCTACCATTGGAGGCTTCTTGATAGAGAAATTTATTTAGCTATTTGGATTGTGATTTTTACTTTAATGGGACTTTATCTTCTTGGCAAAATAAAATTCAAACATGATAGTGAAGTGAAATTTGTGAGCGTACCAAGGCTGCTGATGGTGATTGTTACATTTTCATTTGTTGCATATTTGATACCTGGAATGTTTGGTGCTCCACTTAAAGCTTTATCAGGATATCTTCCTCCACAGACATCTCACGATTTTGACCTATCTGCAATCATCCGAGACAATGCGAGGAATGGAGGTTCTACACCAATTTCAACTATTTGCGACAAACCTAAATATTCAGAGTTTTTACATTTACCACATGGGCTTCAAGGTTATTTCGATTTTGAACAAGGAATGGCTTGTGCAAAAAAACAAAATAAACCTGTGTTCATTGATTTTACAGGACATGGTTGCGTAAATTGCCGTGAGATGGAGGCAAATGTATGGTCTGATCCGCAAATTTTGAATAGATTGAAAGAGAATTTTATTGTGATAGCTTTATATGTTGACGATAAAACTGATTTACCAAGCACTGAATGGATTACATCAAAAGTTGATGGTAAAATAAAAAACACAATCGGGAAAAAATATGCTGATTACCAAATTTCGAGATTTAATATTAATGCGCAGCCTTATTATGTTTTACTTGATCATAAAGGAGATTTGTTGAATACACCTCGGGCATATAATAAGAACATCGGCGAATTTATTTCTTTCCTTGACAACGGTGTAGAGGAATTTAAAAATAGACAGAAATAATTTCAGTTTTTACGATATATTTTGTAAGCTAATTCTTATCACAGTTTAATAGAAATCTTACACCAATGCCTCAAAAAGAATCTCTACAGGATGTTTTGCAATTCTGCCGGTTCCATCTTTTATCTGGTGGCGACAACTAGTTCCGGGAGCAGCAATAATAATGTTTTCAGCACTTTTACGAATTTCCGGGAAAAGAATCAGTTCGCCAATTTTCATTGATACATCATAATGTTCTTTTTCGTAACCAAAAGACCCTGCCATACCACAACAACCAGAATTTATTTCTTCTACCACATAATTTTTAGGCAAGGAAAGCATCTTAACCATGGGAGCAGTAGAGGCTAATGATTTCTGATGACAATGTCCATGTAGTTTTATTGTTTTTGGTTCTTTTGTAAACTGATTCTGTAATATTTTCCCTTTCGCAATTTCTTTTTCTAGAAACTCATCAATCAGAAATACATTTTTAGCGAGTACCAAAGCACTCTCTCGAACAGCTCCTTCTGTAAGGTCTGGATACTCATCCCTGAAGGTTAAAATTGCAGAAGGCTCAATGCCTATTAATGGTGTTTCTTCTGTTATTAAATGATGTAAATAACCGATGTTGTCTGTTGCGATTATTTTTGCCTTTTTTACCAGCCCTTTTGATAAAAATGTTCGTCCACTTTCAACATGAAAAGGTATCTCAACTTCATATCCAAGCCTTGTTAGCAACTGAATTGTTTTAATACCAACTTCAACATCATTAAAATTTGTGAATTCATCGGCAAACAAAAATATTTTACCGTTTGTTTTGCTTTGTTTTTTTAATTGTTTAATACATTCTGACTTATTATTTTTCCACCATTTTATCAATGTAGTATTATGTAACAAAGGAATGGTACGCTTTTCAGAAAATCCAAGATATTGTTTAATCAGCCCACTAAAAAAAACATTCGATAAAAAGAAGTTGGTAATGGTTGAAAAATTTGCTCCAAATTTATTTATAGACGCAATATTTCCAATCATTTTTGCTCGTCGGGGAACTCCATTTGCATCATAGTAATGTTGCAAAAATTCAGCTTTTAACTTTGCCATATCTACGCTTGAAGGGCATTCCGATTTGCAGCCCTTGCACGATAAACAAAGATCCATAACATCATAAATTTCTTTGTGATCAAACGGATTAGAACGCAAAGAATGCGTTAAAAATTCTCGTAAAATATTTGCTCTTGCACGGGTTGTTGCATTTTCGTTTTTGGTTGCCATAAAGCTAGGGCACATAATCCCTCCAATGATTTCAGATTTTCTGCAATCGGCCGACCCGGTGCAACTTTCAACTGCCCTGATGATTCCCTTTTTATTTGAAAAATCAAAATATGTTTTAATGTTTTTTGTGCCTTTCCCAACACTTAATCGCAGCGACGTATTCATGGCAGGAGTACCAATTATTTTGCCTGGATTAAAAATATTTTCCGCATCAAAAGTTTGTTTGATTTCTTTTAATAATTGATAAATTTTTTCGCCTAGCATCAATGGAATAAATTCGCCACGAAGCCTTCCATCGCCATGTTCTCCACTAAGTGACCCCTTATATTTTTTTACCAGTTTTGCTGTTTCTAAAGCAATGGTTCGGAAGAGCGCAACATCCTTTGGATCTTTTAAATTGAGCTCGGGTTTTAAATGAATTTCTCCTGTAGCAATATGCCCATAATACACACATCGCAATTTGTATTGTTTAAGCATTTTTTGAAATTCTTCCATATAATCTGGAAACGTCTCAGGATTCACAGCCGTATCTTCAACAACGGTAACTGGTTTTCTATCGCCTATAACATTGGCCAGCAGACCTAATCCGGCCTTTCGTAGATTCCAGGCTTTTTTAACATCTGCACCAAAAATCAGTGGGAAATGATAACCTAATTTTGATACGTTTAAATCTGCTTCAAGTGATTGTGCAATATCAACTATTTCTTCTTCTGTATCCCTTGCAAATTCAATCATCAAAACAGCTTTTGGATTGCCTTTTATAAAAAATCTGTTTTTCGTTTGTTCGGTATTCCCTTTTGTGCAATTTATAATGATGTCATCCATTATTTCAATGGCTCCCGGGTTATGATTCAAGGCTACCAAATTGCCCAAAAATGCATCTCTTAACGTGTTGAAATGGACACATAAAAGACCTTTTATCTTTGGTGGTAAAGGAATTAAATTTAATTTTATTTCGGTAATAAATGCAAGTGTACCTTCTGATCCGGCAATGAGTTTACAAAAATTAAATGGCTCTTTAGTTTTTGAAAATTGTGCAGTTTCTAATAAGAGGTCAAGTGCATAGCCGGTGTTTCGCCTTTTTAATGATGGCTCGGGGTATTGCTCCCTGATTTCTTTTTGATTTGCAGGCTCGTCTAATATTATTTTAACTTTTTGATATAGCTTATTCTCAAGTGAATCTCCATTGCATTTTTGTTCAAATTCAAACTTAGATACTGCTTGAAAAACAACATCACTTCCATCACTTAATATAGCTTTGATTTCAAGTGTATGATCGCGGGTACTGCCATAAATAAGAGAATGTGCACCACAGGAATTATTTCCCACCATGCCACCTATCATGCAACGGTTCGAGGTTGATGTTTCAGGTCCAAAAAATAATCCATGGGGTTCAATATATTTATTAAGTTCATCGGTCACAACTCCTGGTTGAAGCCTTATCCAATGTTCTTCTTTATTTAACTCTATAATTGATGTCATATATTTCGAGACATCTGCAATGATTCCGCCTCCTACAACCTGACCGGCAAGTGACGTTCCTGCAGTCCTTGGAATAATTGATGCTTGATTTTCCTTTGCAAATAGTATCAATAATTTTATATCATCATTATTCTTTGGTCGAGTAACCGCAATAGGCAATTCCTCATATGCTGAAGCATCCGTAGCATACAAAGTTCGCATGGTTTCATCAATGTAAATATCACCTGCAAAATTGGCTTGCAACTTTATCAATCCTCTATGAATTTTTTGAATATCCATTGTCAATATTATGCTAATATTCTTTCTGCATGTACAGTTCTACCAATCGTAATCTAAATTTCGCCAAACGTTCCCACTCATTTATCTCACTTATTTTTCCATCAAATTGCTGAAAATATTCTTTACATACCGTGAGCATTTCTACCGATTTTGGGTGATTTTCAATGCTGCGATATACTGATCCTGCCAGTAAACCAGGCTCTTTTCCAAGGCTTAGATTCACATACGACTCAAATACTTTTTCTGCAATTTCAATAATTTGTTTTTCTGTTAATTCCATAATTTTTAATTTTTTTGTTCCTAAATTTTCTACAAAAATAGCATTAAAGTTGGTTCTATGATTTTATCCAACATGTATAAAATTAACATGTTATAATTCCATAAATTCATATATTTTTGCAATCGGGATATTTGATTACATATTTAGAAAATAATTTAGAAAATTAATACATGAAATATCCAAGAAAACTATCTGTAGGAGCAAACAACGCTGTAATTGTTTTGAGTGACACAGAGGTTGCTAAACTTTTTCTTGGCGATACTCGTTCTGATATTGGCTCTGAAGCAGAGAAAATGAAGTTTGCCAACAATATCAATAATTTGGTTACAAAATTTATCAGACTTGATTTTGATGAAAACCTGCAAGCCGAAATGTTGGTTATGGAACGAATTTACCCTATTGATTTCAGGGCATATGAGGTTGAAATCAGGGAACTTTGGTTGAGTGCATTTGAAGATGAACTTTATGCACTACATAATGCAGGTTTTGTTCATCGAGATTTAAAAAGACCATCAAATATCAGTGGTCTTGCATTCGACAATATATTACTAACTGAACAAGGCTTGCGGCTTATTGATGTTGGAATTTCAGCAATTAAAATACAGGTAGGTGATAAAATATTTAAAAAATATATTGAAGTTGAAACCAATGAAATGCTTTTGTTCAGAGATTTTTTTCTGAGCAGGTAAGCGGATTATATCGTATGTAAATTTAATAATAAAACCCAGACACTGAATACAAAAATATACTTAGTGCAACTTCGTACCTTCGTGTATTATTAGTGCCAATAAATCGTAAATATTTAAATCGTAAATATACTATGGCTCAACAAGAAGAATTATTTAAAAAAATTATCTCACATGCGAAAGAATATGGTTTTATATTTCCTTCAAGCGAAATTTATGACGGACTCAGCGCAGTGTATGACTATGGTCAGTTAGGTGTTGAATTGAAAAATAACATCAAACAATATTGGTGGGGCGCAATGGTGCAAATGCACGAAAACATTGTGGGGCTTGACTCTGCAATTTTTATGCACCCTACAGTTTGGAAAGCTTCCGGTCATGTGGATGCTTTTAATGATCCATTGATTGATAATAAAGATTCGAAAAAACGGTATCGTGCTGATGTTCTTATTGAAGAACATATTGAAAAATTCAATGATAAAATTGAAAAAGAAGTTGAAAAAGCATTCAAACGGTTTGGAGATAAATTCGATAAAGAATTATACCTGACTACAAATGCAAAAATACTGGAATATCGCGCAAAAGCCGACGACGTAAAATCTAAATTTGTAAGTGCGTTGGAAGCCAACGACCTTGATGCGGTTCGCCAGTTAATTATTGATTGCGAAATTGTATGTCCCGTATCAGGAACCCGCAATTGGACTGAAGTACGCCAGTTTAATCTGATGTTTGATACTAAACTTGGATCTGTAACAGATGATGCCGGCACAATTTACCTAAGACCTGAAACAGCTCAAGGTATTTTCATAAATTATCTGAATGTTCAGAAAACCGGAAGAATGAAAATTCCATTTGGTATCGCACAGATAGGAAAAGCTTTTAGAAACGAGATTGTTGCTCGCCAATTTATTTTCCGTATGCGTGAGTTTGAACAAATGGAAATGCAGTTTTTTGTAAGACCTGGCGAAGAACTCACGTGGTTCGATCATTGGAAGGAAAAACGTATGAAATGGCATCTGTCACTGGGGTTGAATGCAAATAAATATCGTTTTTACAAACATGATAAATTAGCGCATTATGCAAATGCCGCATTTGATATTCAGTATGAGTTCCCGTTTGGATTTAAAGAAGTTGAAGGTATTCATTCAAGAACTGATTATGATTTATCTCAACATCAAAAGTTCTCGGGTAAAAAAATACAGTATTTTGATACAGAAAAAAACGAGAGTTATGTGCCATTTGTGGTTGAAACATCAATAGGTGTGGATCGTACATTTTTGATGATTCTGTCGGGTGCATATTGCGAAGAAAAAATCACCAAAGATGATGGCAGTGTTGATGAAAGAGTCGTACTTCGCATTCCTCCTGCATTAGCTCCCGTAAAGGTTGCAATCCTTCCATTAGTAAAGAAAGATGGATTACCAGAAAAAGCAAGAGAGATTTTAGATTTATTGAAATTCGATTTCTATTGCCAATATGACGAAAAAGACTCTATAGGCCGTCGATACAGGCGACAAGATGCTATTGGTACTCCATATTGTGTAACCATTGATCATGAAACATTAGAACAAAATACCGTTACAATTCGTGATCGAGACACCATGGAACAAATCAGAGTTGATATTGAAAAACTACCTGAAATCATTGATGGGAAAGTGAGCATGAAACATATGTGGAAAAAGCTTATGTAAAAGAGACTAACCACATAGACACATAGGCCACAATAGTAGAAATTATGATAACGCAAAAATATATAAATGATTTAACTTATAAAATTATTGGTTTTGCTATTGAAGTTCACAAAGAACTAGGACCAGGTTTACTTGAAAGTGTTTATGAAAAATGTTTGGCGCATTTATTAAAAGAAAACGGATTCAAAGTTGATAGACAACAGAACGTTCCTCTTGAATTTAGGGGACTACAAATTGATTGTGAATTACGGTTTGATTTACTTGTTGAAAATCTTATCGTAGTTGAGTTAAAAACAGTTGATTGTTTTCATCCCATTCACGAAGCACAACTTCTAACCTATCTTAAACTCTTAAAAAAGCCCAAAGGCATTCTAATCAATTTTAATTGTATCAATATTTTTCAAGAAGGACAAAGAACTTTTGTAACAGAAGAATATAGAAAGCTCTCAAAAGAATAACTAAAATAGATATAGAACATATAATTTAAACTATGTGCCCTATGTGCCTATGTGGTTCAAAAACAATATGAAAAAACTCCTCATCATAACATATTACTGGCCTCCGGCAGGTGGAGCAGGAGTCTATCGCTGGCTAAAGTTTTCCAAATATCTTCGAGAATTCGGATGGGAACCCATAATCTACACGAGTGAAGGTGGTGAATATTCTGTTACAGATCAATCTCTTTCAAAAGACATTCCTGAAAATATTATTGTTCTGAAACAACCTGTGTGGGAGCCATACAATATTTATAAAAAATTTATTGGTCAGAAAAAAACAGAGAAAATTAATGTTGGATTTTTATCTGTACATAAAAAAAAGAAGTTCACAGAAAAACTAGCAATTTGGATTCGTGGCAATTTTTTTATCCCTGATGCTCGTAAATTCTGGATCAACCCATCTGCAAAATATTTAATCAGTTATTTGAAAAATAATCCGGTTGATGCCATGGTTTCTACAGGACCGCCACACAGTATGCACATGATTGCCTATCAGATCAAGCAACAGATGGATATTCCTTGGGTTGCCGATTTCCGTGATCCATGGACATATATTGATTTTTATCAAGAGCTTATGCTTACGGGCTTTGCTGATAAAAAACATCATAGGATGGAGCAACAAGTGCTGAAAAGTGCAAATAAAGTGATTACGGTTAGTTGGGACTGGGCACGTGATTTTGAGAGGCTTGGAGCAAAAAATGTTGAAGTAATCACCAATGGTTTTGATGATGATGATTTGTCAAAAGAAAATATTATTTCTGATAAGAAATTTTCATTAACACATATTGGATCTCTTGTGAAATCACGAAATCCTCATAGCTTGTGGAAAGCATTAAAAGAAATTATTTCTGAAAATCCGGATTTTAAAAATGATCTTGAAATTAAACTAGTGGGAAAAACCGATTTTTCAGTAATTGAATCTATAAAAGAGTTCCAACTTGATGCTTGTACCAACTTTGTTGACCATATGTCACATAATGATGTGATGAAGGTCATTCAGCAATCACAGGTCCTGATGTTGCTTATAAATAATACGCCAAATGCGATGGGCATTATTCCGGGTAAATTTTTTGAATATCTATCAACTCGTCGTCCGATTCTTTGCATTGGTCTCCCTGAAAGTGATATAGCCCGCATTCTTAATGAAACAAAAGCTGGCAATACCGTAAATTTTGAGGATGTAATTGGGATGAAAAATTATTTACTAGAACTTTATATAAAATACAAAAATGGAGAATTAACTAATATCATAAATAATATTGATAAATATTCCCGCAAGTCTTTATGTGGTGATGTTTCACAAATCTTGAATAACATCGTAAAATAAGAAAGCCCACCGAAAAGGCAGGCTTTCATTATTATTTAATCCTGAAAATATTATTTAACAAGATTGATCTTTTTGGTAGTAACATTACCTTCTGATTGAATTTTTACAAAATATGTACCTTCAGCCATATTGCTAATGTCAATTGTGCTGGTGGCAGATGTTGAATTCATTTTCACAACTTCCTGTCCAAGCATATTAAACACAGTTACAATTGAGTTTTTTGCATTTACAATATTCAATTTACCGGTTGTTGGGTTAGGATAAACAGAAACACTTGAATTTGCATTTACAGATTCAACTTGTGTCGATGGATTAATATTCAATCCAATCATTGGAGCAAAAGTTACAGGTGTCCACACCCATCCATTAGCTGTTGTATTTAAATGACAATCTGAGGCCAAACCAGTGTTTCCTGGGAAAGCAGAAGCAGATGAACCTAATATACTAATTGTATCACCTACTCCAAAAGTCATTTTTATCCCTGCTAAAAGAAATGCTGGACCTGTTACCTGATAAGGAGATAATAATTTGAATTTGCGTAAATCACCATTTGAAGTAGCAACAGTTGTTACTGCCAACGAAGCTGATGAGTCAACTTGTGTAACAGCTTGAGTGGTAAGATCTATGTTATATAATACAGCTTTAATACTGGTATTTCCACTTGCAGCTTTAATTTTGTATGTATATGCATAAATTGAGTCAACATTGCTATTATTCAAAAACAAATATGTAGAACCAAATACCGTGTTTGTTGAAGCAGCAACCTGAGCACCAAAACTGTATGGAGTAGCATACATATCAGCGTTTAATGTTCTCCAGTATTGTTTAGGATTAGCAACAAAATATACTGAATCACCAATATTATTAGCAGCAATTTCGTCTGTTTGGTCTTGTGATAACCATAATTTAGCACCAAATTGAGTTGTAGTTGTAGATGTTGGGCTTAAAGTAACTGCAAGTGAATCATGAGCTAGAGATGCTAATGATGCAATTGGGTTGTTTGTTCCGGTTGCACCTGAAAACGATCCGTTGTTCATATCAACATGTAAAGTAACATTCGTTTGAGCTGCAGTGCCTGCATTATCAACATAGCTGTTAAATGCAACCTGACCAAGTTGTGTATTAGGTATTATTGAGTAATAACCGCTACCGTCAAAATCTGCCCATGTTTTTCCGGCAGCAATATCATTGGTTGATGAAGCAATACTTGGACCTGTAACATCATCAATACCAAGAACCATCCATCCATAATCAGAAACACATCTGAATCTTACCATTACTTGTTGCCCATTATATGCTGACATATCGGCTGTTAATGTTGTCCAAGCTGTTGTTGCTGTGTTATAACTTGCAACCGGAGTTAATACATTGGTTGTACTTGTTGTCCAAGTTGTTCCACTATTAATGGAATATTCTAAATATAGTTCTACCCCAGAACCATTTTCACCAGCAGCACCAACTTTAATAACCTGTACTTTATAAGAAAGTGTGTTTGATCCTGCTACAGGCTGTAATTTTGGTGAAATTAAAGACGATGTAGTTCCTAACGTTGTAAAATAGGAATCAAAAATTACAAAATGACCACTATGACCTGTTGCATAGTTACTTTCAACTGCAGCCCAGTTTCCTGTTTCTGTGCTACTGTGTAATGCTGTCCCTATTTTTGACCATCCTGTAGGAGGGAAAGTTGTTGTTTCAAATGTTTCATTTAAGGCAGCATTAATATCCTTTTGTGAATTTTCGTACACAACAGATTTTTTAATTCCATACGTCTGTGGTGTGTTTAAAATTTTCTTAACGTTCACAACTTGAGCGTTAAGTAAACCTGTCATGCAAATACATGCAAACAAAAAAGTAAGTTTCCTCATAACAAATTGGATTAAATTAAACATTTATTTAAAAATATGTAGCAAAACTA
>JAVHQG010000272.1:0-2325 GCA_036171035.1 Bacteroidales bacterium | reverse complement strand
TCAAATTAAATCCCTTCGGGATTAATATAAAAATGAAGTGAGAAATGTTAGTTACAAATATTATGAACTTAATAAATTTTTCATGAAGGTAGTGTTCATGTAATAAAATTTATGTTGGTTTGTAAAAAAAATACTATGAACTATTTACAGGCTGAAAATGTGAGCAAGAGTTACGGAGATATTGTGCTGTTTCGTGATCTATCGTTGAGTCTTCACAAAGACGATCGTGTGGCTATTATTGCAAAAAATGGAGCTGGGAAAACTACTTTGTTAAATATAATTTCCGGTAACGATTCTTCAGATTCCGGACAAGTGGTTTTCAGAAATGGAATAACTTTTGGATATTTGTGCCAGAATCCTATTTTTAATGAATCATTAACTGTGCTTGAAACTGTTTTTCAATCGCCGGGCGAAATGCTAAATGTTATTAGGGAATATGAAAAAGCAGTAACCACCAATGATATGGCTCTCATCCAGCAAGCATCCGATAAAATGGAATCTCTAAATGCTTGGACTTATGAATCTACCATAAAAAGTATTCTTACAGAATTGAAAATTACAGATTTTAATGAGATCATATTTCACCTCTCCGGTGGGCAAAAAAAACGTGTTGCTCTTGCAAACTTGCTTATTTGTAACCCGGATATTCTCTTAATGGATGAACCCACAAATCATCTCGATCTTGAAATGATTGAATGGCTCGAAGAATATCTCTGTAAAACAAACTTAACCTTGCTCATGGTCACACACGATAGGTATTTCCTTGATAATGTCTGTACGCAAATTCTTGAACTAGATAATAAACAGTTGTATCAGTATAAAGGCAATTACAGCTATTTCCTCGAAAAACGCGAAGAACGGATGTCTAATTTTAATGCAGAAGTGGACAAGGCCCGAAACCTGATGCGTAAAGAACTTGATTGGGTCAGACGAATGCCTAAAGCCCGTGGAACAAAGGCTAAATATCGTGTTGAAGCATTTTACGATCTGGAAGAAAAAGCGAATCAGAAAATTTTTGATAAACAGGTAAGCCTCAATGTAAAAACAACCCGTCTGGGTAGCAAAATTCTTGATATTTATTCCCTGTATAAAAGCTTTGGTGAGATTAAGATTCTTGAAGATTTTAATCATATATTCAAACCTTTCGAAAAAGTTGGTGTGATTGGTAAAAATGGTACAGGAAAATCAACATTCCTTAATATGATTACGGGTCTTGAAAAATTTGATTCTGGTCGCATTGAACTCGGTGAAACAGTAGTTTTTGGCTACTATAAACAGGAGGGAATCATGATAGACGAGGAAAAACGTGTGATTGATGTGGCGAAAGAAATCGCTGAAGTTGTCGTCTTGGGTGATGGTTCAAAGATGTCGGTTTCTCAATTTTTGAATTATTTCCTTTTCCCTCCTGAGAGGCAATTTACTCCTGTTGCAAAACTCAGTGGTGGCGAGCTTCGTAGGTTATATTTGATGACAGTACTGATGAAGAACCCTAATTTTCTTATTCTTGATGAGCCCACCAACGACTTGGATATATACACTTTGAATGTCCTCGAAGATTTTTTACTTGGATTCCGGGGTTGCCTGCTTATTGTATCGCACGACCGCTTTTTTATGGATAAATTAGTAGAGCATATGTTCGTTTTCGATGGCGATGGGAAAGTGAAAGATTTTCCCGGAAACTATCACGATTACAGCACAAAACACAAACTCGAAGGTAATGGGGCAAAGCGACTTCAAACGGCAAGAACTAGCATTGTCGATAACTCTATGAAATATAGTAAGGACAAAGTACAAAAGTTAAGTTTTAAGGAAAAAACAGAGTTGGAAGCAATTGAAAAAGAAATTTCTTCACTTGAAACTGAAAAGTTAGAAATCGAAACAATCATGAATTCCGGATTACTTTATGGAACTGATTTGATTGAAAAGTCAAAACGTATGAGTCAAATTCTATCTGAAATTGATACTAAAACAATGCGCTGGATTGAATTGAGCGAAATTATTAGTGCGTAATTAGCGGTTACTGAGCGTAGTCCTTTAATTTATCAACACCAGATTGTTAATACTTCCCTCCGAAATGATTTTAATCTAATAGTAAAACCCTTACAACTAAAGTTTTACATAAGTCTTGATGGTTTGCCGCTGTTTTTTTAAAGCATATCTATTTGATTTATATCAATTTCAGGTATTTATACTCATAAGTTTATCATTTAATTGATTTTGTTTCATTATTTTTGTGTCTGTAATTTGAGCTCAAATAATGATTATTAGAGATATCTATCAATTTTTATGATTTCAATGCTTTACACCAACGACGTTTTTTTGTTG
>JAVHQG010000271.1:0-11879 GCA_036171035.1 Bacteroidales bacterium | reverse complement strand
GGGCAAAAAATCGCTGGAAAATATTTTTTGGACTTTTCGGAGTGGACTCAACATTCGATTTATTCACACAAATAATTTTGAATAATCCTTTCAAATTTAGCACTGTCAATGGGTTTAGATATATAATCATTGCACCCACATTGTTTTGCTTTTTCCCTATCATCTTGTGTTGCAAACGCCGTTTGAGCAATAATATAGATATCAGGTAAAAATTTTCTGATTTCAATGGTTGCCTGAAAACCATCCATAACAGGAAGCTTGATGTCCATAAAAATAATATTAAAATTATTATTTTCTCTGCATAGGCTCACTGCTTCTGCTCCGTTCAATGCCCTTATAATTTGAATATTATAGTTTTTTAAATATTCTTCCAAAAAGAAAAAATTAACGTCGTCGTCTTCGACAATCAAGGCTGTAATATTTTTCTTTATGATTGTTTTAAAGAATTCCGGCATTTGTTTTTCGTGCAATGGCTCATCAAAACAGTAGGAAAGGCTAAAATAAAATGTAGCCCCTTCGTTTGGCTTTGATTCAACCCATATTTTGCCTTTCATGAGTTCAATCAATCCCTTACAAATAGATAAACCCAAGCCCGTTCCACCAATACTTTTTTTTGCAACTGTTTCCACTTGATGAAATCTATTAAAAATGGTTTGATAGTGTTTTTCTTCAATGCCAATGCCTGTGTCTGAAACAAAGAATTTTAGTTGTTGGTCTTTTAAGGTATAGCCAAAATGAATGCTTCCTTTAGGTGTAAATTTTATAGCGTTGCTTAATAAGTTAAACAAAATCTGACGAAGTTTTCCTCCATCGGTGAGGGCAATCAGGTGGTTGTATTTTGGTTCAATGATTAAAAATAAATCAAGTTTTTTTTGCTTGACTTTTGGCTCAAAAAAAAGAAAGATTTCGGTAAAAAAATCATGAAGATTAATTTTTTCTAAAAAAACAGACATTTGCCCTGTTTCTATTTTTGAAATATCAAGAATATCGTTAACAATAGAAAGCAATTGAACACTGCTGTTTTTAATGATTTCGGTATATGTTTTTTGTTTTTCTTTTGTTAAATTTTGTCGATCAAGAAGTTCTGAAAATCCAATAATTCCGTTCATCGGTGTACGAATTTCGTGACTCATGTTTGCAAGAAATGCTGATTTTAATCGTTCGTTTTCTTCGGCTTTTTCCTTTGCCTCTTTTAGGTTTTGCACTAACACTTTTCTCTCTGTAATATCCTGAATTGTGCCATGCATGATTTCAAGACCTCCTTGTTCGTTTAGTTTGAGTTCTCCTAATCCATGTACCCAGCGTGTCTGACCATCGTTTTTTCTAACAATTTTGTAATCCTTATTAAACGGATTTTTATTTTTGATCAATTTTGTAAAATATCCTTGCATTTCGTTTTGGTGTTCCGGGTGAATCAGGTCAAGCCATCCGGCAACATCCTTTGGATAGGCAGTATCTATTCCAAAAATTTCGTCGAGTACATCAGAACTAGTCCATTTACCTGTGCTAAATTCAAGAATATAATATCCGAGTCCTCCAATTTTTTGAGATTCTCTCAACCAATAATCCTGTTCTGAAATTGTGTTATTAATTTCTTGTATTTTTTTATTTCTTTCAGAAATTTCTTCATTGATTGAAAGATATTCTTCATTTATTTTTTGTATGCTACTATTGCTTTCATTCAGTTCTTCGTTTAATGCAAGATACTCTTCATTTTGTGCTTTTAAATTATTTTCACTTGCCTCTAATTTTATTTTGGTTGATAAAAGCACCTCATTTTGCTGAACCAGTAATTGCTGAGCATGCAGTCTTTTTGATATTTCTTTTTTAATTTTCCTAAAGCCAAAAAAAGTTAAAACACACACAATTAATCCAATAATCGAAAAAATAAATATATTGATACGGATACGACTTTGTGCAATGGCATAATAACTGTCTAATGGCACGGAAATGCTTATACCGCCTCGTATATCGCCAACTTTATAACCTTGAAATTGATGGCATTTTAAACAACTTTTTTCTGTAATCATTGGATACATCAGGCGGAAAAGATGAATGTCTTTGTCATCAATGATTTCGACAAACTCTTTTGACCCCTTCTCAAATGCTTGTAACGCCTCGGTTTCCCATTCATCTGGTTTATTCTCCGGTTTGATAGGATTTAAACTGGTAATGTGGCTTTTCACTCCATTTTGCTTAGCTTGCAACAAATATAATTGTCTGAGCATATAAGCAGGATTTATCAGTGTAAGTTTTTTCCCGGAAGGCGTTGATATGTCGCGTTCGGGAACATTTTTAAGGTATATATTTGGTTGTGTTGTTGAATCAATGGGTACATATACCCCTCCGTGTGATGCTCCCCATTTGCGAAAAAGCAAATCTTTATTATAATTGGCTACTGCATCTTTTTGGGCTAATTCGTAAATTTCTTTATATTCATCTTTAATTAGGAAATCGAGGAATAAACCGAAAATTACTAAAAAAGAAAATAAGAGAAACAAAAATATCCACTTTAAATATTTTAAATCATTTGCGATATTCATGGTTGATTTAGTTTAGTTTGTCATACAAAATTATATAATAATTGTGTAATTATTACTGTTATATAAATATTTTTGTATCTTGGTCAAAAAACAAATGAAACATTGATTCTGTAACGGATAAAATAAAATAAATGAAAAAATATACCCTACTAATTGTTGCGATTTTGTTATTCATATTTGAGAAATCGTTATTTGCACAGAATGCTGCCGATATTATTAAAAAAGCCGACAGTAAAATGCAGGGCGAATCATCGCAAATAGAAATGGAAATGAAACTTATACGACCTGCTTGGGAACGCACAATTAGCTTTAAAAGCTGGATGAAAAGTCGTGATTTTGGAATGACATTAATCACTGCTCCGGTTAAAGAAAGCGGACAATCATTCCTGAAAATGAAAACAGAAATGTGGAACTGGAATCCGACTATTGCACGCATGATAAAGCTTCCCCCATCAATGATGTCGCAAGGCTGGATGGGGTCTGATTTTACAAATGACGACATGCTAAAAGAATCATCAATTGTTGTAGATTATAATTATAAATTTTTAGGAACTGAAAAAATATCTGGTTACGATTGCAACAAAATTGAACTGATGCCAAAAGAAAATGCGGCCGTGGTATGGGGGAAAATAATTATGTGGGTAAGCAAAGAAGAGTATTTTGAAATGAAAATTGAATATTTTGACGAAGATATGAAACTAGTTAAAACACATATGGCTTCAGAAATTAAGCAAATGGACGACCGTAAAATTCCCACTAAATTTGAAATTATTCCTGTGGACAAAAAAGGACAAAAAACCATTGTTACCATGAAAAACATTAAGTTTAACATTAAAATACCCGATACTTTTTTTTCCCAACAGAATATGAAAAATTTAAGATAAAATCATTCTATGAATATCTCTGAACTCTTTGCAAATAAAGAAATAAAGCCAAAAGAAAAAACTGAAAGCATTAGCAAATGGTTATTAAAAAATGAAATTAGTTTAGATGAACTGATTGGATTTGCATGTGCTTCAAAAGATTCTATTAAAGCAACTTGTATTGAAGCCATTGAATTTACAACAAAATTAAAACCTGAATTTGCTGACGAAATCTGCTTTACATTTGTAAGCAAAACATTATGCGACAATGCACCTAGAATAAAATGGGAATCAGCAAGAGTAATTGGAAATATAGCACACCTTTTTCCTGCAAAACTTGATAATACAGTTAAAAATCTTTTGGAAAATTCAAAACATCCCGGAACGGTTGTCCGATGGAGTGCAGCTTTTGCACTTGTACAAATTCTAAAATTAAAGACCAAATTAAATGCAGACCTGCTACCGACCATTGAAAAAATCTGTGAAAAAGAAGAAAAAAACAGTATCAAAAAAATTTATCTTGATGCAATCAAAAAAATAAAAAAATGAGTCCATAAGGTTCTAAAAAAGCCTAACACGACTGCTAAGCACTGAACATTGAACAAATTTGCACAAAAATATTAATGCAAAGCAATCATTACATTATCACCTTTAAAGAAGGTGTTTTTCTAAATTAAAATAAAATTTTATCCACTCTTGGAATATAATGAAAAATTACCTGAAATTAGCATGGCGCAACATCTGGCGCAATAAACGCAGAACGCTAATCACAGCAGCTTCAGTGTTTTTTGCTGTTTTTTTTTCAATTATGATGAAAGGATTTCATCTAGGTAGTTGGCAAAAAATGATCGATGGAATTCTTCATTCTTATTCAGGGTACATACAAATTCATGGTGCAGATTATTGGAAAAATAAAACATTAGATTATACATTTATAGAGGATAAAAATCTAGTGAATAAAATCAAAGAAAATAAAGAAATCACTACAGTTGTACCGCGATTTGAATCGTTTGCTCTTGCTTCTGCCGGCACTAAAACAAAAGGTGTTTTTGTTATTGGAATAGATCCTGAAATTGAAAACAAATTTACGAATCTTAAAAAAAAAATTGTTAAAGGACGATATTTAAAATCTAAAGACAATGGTGTTCTTTTATCTGAACGGCTTGCAAAATTTCTTAATCTGCAAGAAAATGATACCATCGTGCTTCTGGGGCAGGGATATCAGGGCAATAGCGCAGCCGGAAAATATTCTGTAACAGGAATTGTTAAAATGCCAACACCGGAATTTGATAATAAAATGTTATTTCTCACAATAGAATCTGCACAAGTTTTATATTCCGCACCAAATCGACTTACTTCTCTTACTATTGATATAAATGCCGATAATCATGTTGATAAAATAACACAAAATATAAAAAACAGTATCAATCAAAAAAAATACGAGGTGCTATCATGGAAAGAAATGCTTGTAGAATTGTATCAGCAGTATCTTGCAGACAATGTTGGTGGATATATTTTTTTAACTCTTCTCTATTTAATTGTTGGATTTGGTATTTTTGGTACCGTATTTATGATGACAACCGAGCGGATGCGAGAGTTTGGAATTATGATTGCTGTAGGAATGCAACGCCACACATTATCATTAATTATTGCCACAGAAATGTTTTTAATTTCATTTCTCGGATTGATTTCCGGGATGATTGTAAGCCTTCCTATCGTAGCCTATTTTCATTATAGTCCTATTCGATTAACAGGAAACGCAGCCAAAGGTTTTGCAGCATGGGGAATGGAACCTGTGTTGCCATTTGCTCTACAATCAGATTATATTATTATACAAGGGATAATAGTGGCTATTATTGTAGCAATAGCGATTAGCTATCCTTTATATTCTCTGAGAAAAATTAATGTAATTAAGGCTTTACGGAAATAAAAAATGAAATTATGCTTTTAACAATTGCTTGGAAAAATATTTGGAGAAATAAGGTACGCAGCCTTATTGTTGTCATTGCTATCAGCATTGGGCTTTTTGCAGGTGTTTTTGCTGCTGCATTTATGAGAGGTCTTGGCATTCAACGCATCAATTCGGCTATTGAAAACGAAATATCAAGCATACAAATTCATTCTCCAAACTATATCCTAAACCGGGAAATTAATGATACAATTAAAAATCTTAATGAGGTTTTATCTCTATTAAAAAACAAACATGAAATAACCGCTTTTTCAAAACGAATAAAAATAAATGCAATGGCCTTAACGGCTACAACCGGAACAGCCATCATGCTTTATGGTATTGAACCTGAAAACGAAAAAAAAGTAACCGGTATCTACAAATTTGTAATTGATTCTTTGGGAACATATTTTAAAGAGACAAAAAATAATTCTATTGTTATAGGACAAAAACTTGCTGAAAAATTAAATGTAAAAATTAAATCAAAAATAATTCTTAATCTTCAATCAAGCGATGGAAATATAATAAGTGCAGCCTTCAAAGTAACCGGAATATATAAATCATCAAATGCCATGCTGGATGAAGTAAATGTGTATGTTAAATATAAGGAGCTGGCTTATCTTACAGGTCTATCTACATCACAAGCCCACGAAATTGCAATTTTTATAAAAAACAATAAGCTAGTTACTAAATTAAACAATGATTTAATAAAAACACTACCCGGACAATCTGTTATGAGCTGGAAAGAAATCAGTCCGGACCTAGGAATGATAGACGATATGCAGGGAAAGATGATTTATGTTATTTTATTAATTATACTTCTTGCCCTTTGCTTTGGAATTATTAATACTATGCTTATGGCAATTCTTGAACGGACAAGAGAAATCGGGATGCTTATGGCTGTTGGGATGAATAAAACTAAATTATTTTTCATGATTATGTTTGAATCTGTTTTTTTAACTCTTACCGGTGCTTCCATTGGCGTTGGAATGGCTGTTCTCGCTATCTATTATTTTGGTAAACATGGAATCAATCTGGCAGGTCTTACACAAGGATTAGAAGCTGTAGGAATAAGCACTACAGTGTATCCAATTTTTATTCCTGGTTATTTTTTTAATATAACATTTTTGATTTTACTCACGGGTATTTTATCAGCCGTAATTCCTGCAAGAAGAGCCCTGAAACTAAATCCAGTTGAAGCAATACGAGAATAATTTTATACCAAAATTATGAATATTATTGAAATAAAAAACATCAGCAAAACATACAAAGAACACGACTTTGAAGTACATGCCGTAAATGGTGTAGCCTTGAGTTTTGAGCAGGGAGAATTTGCCGCTATTGTAGGTCCTTCCGGAAGTGGAAAAACCACTTTGCTAAACATGCTTGGAGGTCTTGATAAACCTACAAATGGTGAAATCATTATCGATCATACAAATATTAGTGAATTGTCATCTTCTAAGCTCATTGATTTCAGAATGCGGAACATTGGCTTTGTTTTTCAGGCATACAACCTGATTCCGGTATTAACAGCAAAAGAAAATGTTGAATTCATTATGTTTTTACAAGGAAAATCCAAAGCAGAAAAAGAAGCACGAAGCAAAGAACTTCTCAATGCGGTTGGTTTGGGCGATCGGATGAACAGCAGACCAAACAAACTCTCAGGCGGACAGCAGCAACGTGTAGCTGTGGCACGTGCACTTGCCTCAAAGCCTAAATTTATTTTAGCTGATGAACCCACGGCAAATCTCGATAGCAAATCGGCTGAAACACTATTGGAGATTATGGAAAAATTAAATCATGAAGAAAATATTACATTCATTTTTTCCACACACGACCAGCGTGTGGTTAACAAAGCACGGCGTGTAATCAAGCTGGTTGACGGACAAATTGAAAGTGATGAAAAAGTTTAATGAAAATAGTACATCATTGATTTTCTTCATTTACCCCAACCCTATAGGGAATGTAAAAAATCAAATTGATTTTTTTAAACAATTTTCAATTTTATTAATTCTTCTTTTCTCTTCATTTTTTATCTCTGCACAAGATACTGTAAAAGTAAAAAACTGGAAACTAAAAGGCTATGTATCAGCTATGCCATCAGTGATGACACAAGATTTTAAAAATGATTTTACCGGTGATTACTTACTTCATAACCGGTTAAATTTTTCATGGTCTCCTATGCAATTTTTTTCTACTGAAATTGATGTGCGAAATAGAATAATTGCAGGCGATAGAATTAGAAAAATCCCCGGATATAAAGAACAATACAATGCAGAAGCCGGTGCAGTAGATCTGTCTGAGAACCTTATCAGTTCTAAATCTGCAATATTTAACACATCTGTTGACAGAGCTTTTCTGAAATTTTCTAAAGGGAAGTTTGACATTGCTGTGGGGCGGCAGCGCATCAATTGGGGACAAACATTTGTGTGGAATCCAAATGATATTTTTAATGCTTATTCGTTTTTCGATTTCGATTATTCTGAAAAGCAAGGGAGTGATGCGTTGCGAATTCAATTTTATCCTAGTGCTGTTTCTGTTATTGAATCGGCTATAAAGCTTGATAGTGCCGGTAAAATAACAGGGGGTGCTTTATGGAAATTTAATAAACGGAATTACGATTTTCAACTCATCGGAGGAATGATAAATGAACAAGATTATGTTGCAGGACTAGGATTTTCGGGAAATATAAAAAGCATCAGTTTGCGTGGAGAAGCAAGTTTTTTCCATCCAAAAAATAATTTTGAAGATACCTCTGGCGTTGTTACTGCATGTATTGCCGCTGATTATACTTTTTCAAATCAGGCTTTTATGCAGATTGAATTTTTATATAATTATATACCTCAAAAAAATCAAAATTTTAATCTTTTACAATTCGCAGGTCTTGCACTCTCAGCCAAAACACTTTCGTTCACAGAATATAATTTTTTTGCACAATTTTCTTATC
The DNA here is from genome assembly GCA_036171035.1 of Bacteroidales bacterium. GTDB lineage: Bacteria > Bacteroidota > Bacteroidia > Bacteroidales > GWF2-35-48 > GWF2-35-48. The sequence goes on along the minus strand of JAVHQG010000271.1, from coordinate 3,578 downwards.
CTGTTACACCTCTTTTTAAAGCATCAATTGCTGCAATTTATTATCCGGAATTAAATGGGTTCTATGCAGGTCCGTCAGTGGAATATTCAATTTGCGAAAACCTTGATGCATCACTTATTTTGCAAGCAATTAGTGGAGAATTTACTGTGTCGCCGAACAATAAAAAACAAAGATTATATTTATCTCTTGCTTTTATCAGGTTGAAATGGAGCTTTTAAAAAAAATCACGATTTCAGATCCACTTCTTTTGGAACAAAAATACTGGCATCACCACCATGTCGGATAACTTCACGAACAAGCGTGGAATTAATAAATGTGTGTTCCGGAAGAGTGAGCAAAAAAACTGTTTCAACTTCTGGTGCAAGATATTTATTTGTTTGTCCAATTGCCCTCTCATACTCAAAATCAGCCGATGTCCTTAACCCGCGTAAAATATATTTTGCATTGTTTCTTTTGCAAAAATCTACGGTTAATCCTTCATATTTATCTACATATATTTCCGCATCATTAGCAAATATTTTTTTCACCCAAGTCATCCGCTTTTCAATTGGAAAATATCCATCTTTTTTTTCGGAATTAAAACCTATTGCAATAATAATCTTGTCAAACATGGGTAACGCACGTCTTACAATTGATTCATGACCTATTGTAAATGGATCAAACGATCCCGGAAATATGGCAATATTTTCCATCGTTATTAAATTATTATGCTAAAAACAGCAAATTACTTTTTCCTACTAAAAATCTTTAATAATTTATCTTTATCAAATATTATAAGCAATGCAATCATCAGGAACGGCAATGCAGGGGCTCTATATCTTACAAGTGCACCCATAACTGGTGTTGTGAGACCACTTAATACAAATAAAATTATAGTAAATGAAAAACAAAGATACAGCCAGCCTTTGTCTTGCACTTTTTTGAAATTAATAAACACTATTGATAAAATAATTGAAAGAATTAAAAATACATTTTCCACTGATGATAAAAACACGATGGGGGAATATGATTCAAAAATATGAGGCCTTATAAGCGCATTTAAAAATGCACCGGGCGAATTTTTTAAAAATGAAATCCATGTTGGATATAATTCGGGAATATTTATCAGACTTCCAACATTTCCGACTGTTTTTACAAGTACAGAAAAATCTTGCTGCTTATAGCTTAATATCTGCAAAAAATCATATTCAAATATCGTTACATTTACCGCTAATATTCCAAAAATTAAATGAACCATTAAAAATTTTATAAACGATAATTTTTTACCCGTTACTTTTATGACAAACAGTGTGATTGCGCCTGGTAATAAAGCAATAAGGATATACATTTTTGATATAAACAACAGCACAAAAGAAAACACAAATAAAAACATATATTTTACGGAAAATCGCTCTATTATTTTTGACAACGAAAGGCACAACAAACCAATGCCAAGCATCATGATTCCTTCTTTTAAAACCCCTGAAGTCCATAATAAAATTGAAGGGATAAAATACACTACAACATATAATTCTACCCATTTGCCTTGAAGCATCAGTTGAAAGGTTTTATAAATGGCCGTTAGCCCAATAAATGAAATAAATACCATAAAAACGGTGTGTACAGAATAATATCCAAAAGAAAATAAATCTACAGCAGCATTAAATCTAATCATTGTAATATAATCGTTGTACAACCCATAATTGATGCCTCTGTGACAATAATTCATCATATCGTAATACACATTCAAATCGCTCGATTCGCTGCCAAAACCCGTAACCATTCGCAAGTAATCATATGGATGATTAAAAATTGAAACATACATGATTTTTCCATCATCAAAATACTTGAATATATCTGCTGTTGCACGCTGTTTGTAGTAGTATGTGTAAATAAAAGTTAGCCCAATCCCACATAAAACTTTTATGATAAAAAATATTGAAAGTTTATTTTTTGTAAGACCTGGAATATCGAAGAATTTTGCTCGTCGAATGACAAACAAAAAAATTATCATATAGATTAATGTCAACAATATTTCCATATCTCAAAAGTAAAATATTAATTTAATTCAACAGAAATTATGAATCTTTTTCTTTACTTTGAAAAAGTATTATAACACAATAAACTTGCAAATAACAGGTTTTCACCTTATGTTTTTTTCTCGATATATCAATAACATCTCGGCTCTTCAATTTTTTCAATTATTGAGGTTTGGGACATTGCTGCTTATAAGCATCGTTTTTACAAAAACACATTTGCCAATTGCAGATATTGGAATTTACGAAACCCTCCTGTTTATAGCTGGTGCAATAAGTTTTTTTTGGTTACAGGGACTCATTCAATCATTTTTACCTTTATATAAAAAAAGTAGTGTATCGGTAGAAAAATCACCTGATATTTTTAATGCCTTTTTACTCATTTTATTTTTCAGCTTTGCAGCTTGGATTTTTGTGCTTGGATTTAAAAATTATATCGGTCAATATTCTGGAAACACCGCAATAATCCCATTCCTAAACATTTTTTCATTTGTTATTTTGCTGAGTGGACCGACCTCATTAATTGAATATATTTATTTACTTTGCGATAAACCGAAATTAATTATCAAATATGGCATTCTCTCATTCAGTCTGCATTTTATTTTTGTGGCCGTTCCTGTTATTTTTGGTTATGGTATTGAGTGGAGTGTTCGTGGGCTTTTGCTAATTTCAATTATAAGAATTATTTGGCTGTTGTTTCTGATTAAACAATATTCATGCTTTAAAATATCATTCGATTTTATTCATACACATTTTTCAATAGGATACCCATTAATACTGGGCGCATTATTAAGTGGTTCGGCACAGTATATTGATGATTTTCTTGTCTCACATTTTTCTGACAGTGCGCATTTTGCAATTTACAAATATGGTTCAAAACAGTTTCCGCTGATTGTGCTGCTTGCTAATGCTTTCAGCAATGCAATGGTACCAATATTTTCCTCACAAAACACCTTACTGGCACTACAGGAAATTAAAAACCGTTCTGCTAAACTGATGCACATCCTTTTTCCGATAACAATTGTACTTTTGATTAGTAGCCATTGGCTTTATCCTGTTGTTTTTAATTTACAGTTTTTGCCGGGTGCCGATATTTTCAATGTTTTGCTGCTCCTAATTGTTAGCTATATGATTTTCCCTCAAACCATTTTAATTGGACTAAAAAAAACAAAATTAATTTTAATTGCTTCATTCCTGGAACTAATTCTTCACATTACCTTAAGCCTTTTTTTATTACATTATTTTGGAATTATTGGAATCGCAATTGCAACAGTTTGTTCTTATTTTTTCGAAAAATTATTGTTGTTGATTTTTGTATATAATAACCTGAAAATTAGTCCTGATAAATTCATCCCCACAAGGCAATATTCTCTTTATGTAGCTGCATTATTAGCTGTTTTTATTGCTATTTATTTCATCTGATTCGCCTTTAAACCTGCAATTTGTCAAGATATATATTCTGCACCGATTTATTTTGTATTATTGCATGATAAAATCGGTAAGCAGGAATCGGTATTCATATTGCCCGATTACGTAAAGATTAAATAGTGTCAGCAAGAAAAC
>JAVHQG010000270.1:6589-11920 GCA_036171035.1 Bacteroidales bacterium | reverse complement strand
GATAAGAAAATGTCAAGAATGAGGCTTTCGATGTTTTGAAAGTTAGGAGTTTACTTTTGTAAATGACTATTTTCAAAACAGAGTAACGAAATTATTGGCGTTTTCTTGCTGACACTATTTACCTGATGCCTAATTTTTATTACTGCTTAACTTGAGTTATTTCATATAATTGTCATAATTTTTCAATAGTGTTGTTAAACATAAATATCGTCACATTCTGATTCTTAGGTTATTAAATGCTATTTGTAAAAATAGGTTCATAAGTTATAATTAAAATAAAAAACTGTTATTCAGCATTTTAATTTGTTCACAACCATTATCATGAAATGTCCGATGAAACTCGTTTTTATAATTTAAATATATTTTTAAATTTGCGACGCTTTAAATAAAAATCATTTGAAAAATATAGAATCATAAATCGTAAATCGTAAATAATTATGAGTCACCAGTCGTTAATAGTATTTTTTCTTGCAGCCGTTTTTTTGGTTGGTTTTGCAATAACTTTTGCACATTTTCTTGCACCTACTTCCGAAAATGATCAAAAAGCTGAATCTTATGAATGCGGTGTTCCTACACAGGGTATCACATGGCTACAGTTTAATGTAGGTTATTATTTATTTGCAATTTTATTTTTGATTTTCGATGTTGAAACCGTTTTTATTTTTCCTTGGGCAGTTGTTTTTAGAGAAGTAGGGATGGTTGCTTTTGTTGAAATCTTAATATTCTTCTTTATCCTTATTTTGGGCTTACTCTACGCCTGGAAAAAACATGCTTTGATATGGGAATAAAAATTAAATCAATGAAATATGAAGAGTTTAATGACAATGAGTCACTTGAACTCTTACAGAAAAATGGAGCAAATGTAATGCTCTCAACAGTTGATGGAATATTTAACTGGGGGCGTGCAAATTCTATTTGGCCACTTACGTTTGCCACAAGTTGCTGCGGTATCGAGATGATGGCAACAGGTGCTTCTCGTCACGACTTTGCTCGTTTCGGGTTAGAAGTGTATCGTGCTTCACCCCGACAAGCTGATGTTATTGTCGTTGCAGGAACAATTGTAAATAAAATGGCTCCTATATTAAAACGCCTTTATGATCAAATGGCAGATCCTAAATATGTGATTGCAATGGGTGCTTGTGCTATTTCCGGTGGACCTTTTTATTACAACTCCTATCATGTAATCAGAGGCGTTGAACACGTAATCCCTGTTGATGTATATATCCCTGGCTGTCCTCCTAGACCTGAAGCTTTGCTTTATGGATTTATGCAGTTGCAGCGTATCATTAAGGGTGAATCACTCAGAGAAAAGAGAGATACCGAAAAAACATATGTCTAAAAAATATTAATAGAAACGGGCACTTCGACTTAGTTCAGTGTCCGAAACTTAAAACTTAAAACTTGCATGAACACTGATCAGTTAAAAGAAAAAATTTCAGCAATATTGCCAAAAGCTGAATTTACAACAAATAAAGATATGCTTACAGTTGTTGTTCCTGCTGAAAATCTTTTCACTTTTGCAAAAGAACTCAGTGTTGCAAACGATTTGGCATTTGATTATCTGATGTGCCTTTCCGGCGTTGATTTTGGTACTGCACTCGGAGTTGTATATCATATAACATCAACAAAATACAATCATTCACTTGCAATTAAAGTAACAACGGAAGATAGAAAAAATCCGAAGTTCGACAGTGTTTATGATATTTGGAAAACAGCAGAATATCACGAAAGAGAAGTGTTTGATTTACTTGGAATCTCTTTTACCAATCATCCTGATTTACGCAGAATGTTCCTTGATGATACATGGGTTGGATACCCTTTAAGAAAAGATTATGTGGATACAATTAATATCATTGAAAGATAATATAAATGATAAATTTTAGATGTTGAGTGTTGAATTAAAGAAAACCCATTCAAAATTTAAAATTTAAAATTTATAATTCAAAATATAATATAATATGGCAGAACTTCTTGAAGTTAAAGATGTAGCACAGCAGGAATACATTGTGAATATGGGTCCACAGCATCCTTCTACGCATGGTGTACTTCGACTTGTGGTTTCATTAAAAGGCGAAATGGTTAAGAATGTGCAGCCTCATTGCGGCTATATTCACCGTGGCATTGAAAAAATGTGCGAAAAACTTTCTTACCCGCAGATTATCCATTTGACCGATAGAATGGACTACCTATCAGCACATATTAACAATGCATCTGTTTGTTTAATTGTTGAACGTGCACTGGAAATAGAGGTCTCTGAAAGAGTAAAATATATCAGAACCATTATGGAAGAACTTCAGCGCATTGCATCGCATCAATTGTGGTGGTGTGCGTTTGGGATGGATCTTGGCGCATTGACTTGTTTCTTTTACGGGTTGAGAGACAGAGAGCATATTCTTGATATTTTTGAAGAAACAACTGGAAGCAGACTAATTCAAAGTTATTATACTCCCGGTGGATTGATGAATGACATTCACCCTAATTTTCAACAAAAAGTTAAAGATTTTATTAAATATTTCCGCAAAATACTTCCTGAATATAATCAACTTCTTTCGGGAAATGTTATTTTTCAGGAACGTAGTAAAGGTATGGGCTTAATTACAAAAGAAGAAGCTATTAATCGTGGACTAACCGGTCCTTCCGGTAGAGGTTCAGGCTTTGCTTGCGATGTGAGAAAAAGAGCTCCGTATCATTTATATGATAAGGTTCAGTTCAATGAAGTATTACGCACTGAAGGTGATACTTTTGCCCGCTATCAGGTGCGAATTGATGAAATGATTGAGTCGATGAATATCATTGAACAATTGATTGATAATATTCCTGAAGGAGACTATGCTGCTAAAATGAAAGCTGTAATTAAATTACCTGAAGGAGAATATTTCCAACGGGTAGAATCTTGCAGAGGAGAATTGGACTGTTTTATTATTAGCGATGGAAATAAAAACCCACTGCGGGTAAAATTCCGTTCTCCAAATCTAATCAATTTAGCTTCTTTAAATATGTTGTCTCAAGACCATAAAATTGCTGATCTTATTGCAATAAGTGGTTCTTTAGATCTTGTTATTCCATGTATGGATAGATAATAATATTTAAAATTATAAATGCTGAATGAAATGTGCAGTAATTCGTTCCAAATTGATACTTAATTGTAATTGTAATTCAAAATTTAAAATTCAATAATTCAAAATCAGTAATATGGCTTTTAGTTTTAATATTTACGATCTCACGTCATTCACAAAATGGATAGATACATCCTTGAATGCAGCGATGTCCCCGTTTTGGGCGATGATTGTTGAAATGCTTATTGTTGGTTTAGCATTCCTTACATTTTACGCATTAGTTGGATTATTTCTTGTTTATGCTGAACGAAAAGTGTGCGCATTCATGCAAAATCGGTTAGGTCCGAATAGAGTTGGTCCCCTTGGATTTTTTCAAACCATTGCCGACCTTATTAAATTATTACTTAAAGAACTTGTGCACATTAAAAGTGCTGATAAGGTTTTATTTAATATAGCTCCATTTATTGTCATTATTTGTGGGTTTCTTGCATTGGCTGCGATTCCTTTTGCAAAAGGTCTTCATGCAATGGATTTCAACATAGGGATTTTTTATGTAATGGCTGTATCGTCTATCGGTGTGATAGGCATTTTACTCGCTGGTTGGTCTAGTAACAATAAGTATTCGTTAATAGGTGCAATGAGAAGTGGAGCACAGATTGTAAGTTACGAATTATCTGTTGGGTTATCCATGATTACTATGGTTGTATTAGCCGGAACCATGCAGTTCTCTACTATTGTTGAATTACAGAGCGATGGTTGGTTTATTTTTAAAGGTCATATTCCTGCATTTATTGCTTTTGTGGTTTTCTTAATTGCCAGTACAGCAGAAACAAACAGAGGACCTTTTGACCTTGCAGAAGCAGAATCAGAATTAACCGCTGGATTTCATACTGAATATTCAGGGATTAAATTTGCTTTCTTTTTTCTTGCGGAATACATGAATATGTTCTTAGTTGCTTCTGTTGCAGCAACAGTTTTTTGGGGTGGCTGGATGCCTTTACACATTGGCGGTTTTATCGGGTTTAATCATGTTATGGATTTCATTCCTCCATTTGTTTGGTTCATGGGAAAAACTTTTGCAATAATTTGGTTAATGATGTGGTTCAAATGGACTTTCCCCAGACTTAGAATTGATCAGCTGCTTACACTTGAATGGAAGTATTTGCTTCCAATAAATTTAGTAAATGTATTATTGATGGCTTTAATAGTATTAATGGGTTGGCATTTTTAAAATTATGAATGTAATAGGATATATTTCCGGAATTGTTAAGGGAGTTATTTCTCTTCTAAAAGGGATGAAGGTTACGGCATCGTATTTCTTCCGTCCCTGGAAAATTGTTACACAGAAGTATCCTGAAAACAGGAAAACGCTTGTAATGTATGAACGTTTTAAAGGAGAGGTTGTGATGACTCATAATGAAAAAAATGAGCATCATTGTACAGGTTGTGGTATTTGCGAAATGAACTGTCCTAATGGAACAATTGAAATCATTACAATGCAAGTTACTGCTGAAGATGGGAAAAAGAAGAGGGCAATTGACAAACACATCTATCGGCTTGGAATGTGTACATTCTGTGGGCTATGTGTAAAAACTTGTCCTTCAAAAGCACTTGCATTTGCAAATACGTTTGAACATGCGGTGTTCAATAGAACAAAACTTACTAAGGTTTTAAATAATGAAAATTCAACTTTAATGAAAGGAGTAGAATAATGGACTTGACAGGAACCCAACTTATGTTTATCATATTTTCCTCGGTGATTGTATTGTTTTCAATACTTACCGTTACCACAAGGAGAATATTAAGAGCAGCAACTTATTTGTTGTTTGTATTAATCTCAACAGCAGGTATCTATTTTATGCTGAGCTATCAATTTCTTGCAGCAATTCAGTTAACGCTGTATGCAGGAGGAATTGTGGTATTGATTATTTTTTCAATATTACTAACTAGCCATATTAGTCAGAAATTTGAAAAAGTAGAAATAAAAAAAATGATTTTTTCTGCATTGGCCTGCTTGGCAGGAATAATCTTATGTACAACAACTATTTTAAATTATAAGTTTTCAGCTGGTGCTGCAATTGCAAAAGAAGTAAATGTAGATTTAATAGGGAAAAGCCTTCTCAGCTACGAACATAATGGTTTTGTACTTCCTTTTGAAGTAATCTCTATTTTGCTTTTGGCTTCAATGATTGGGGCTATTGTGATTGCAAAAAAAGTTAAGACAAATACAGAAAAATCGTAAATCGTTAATCGTAAATCGTTAATCATAAATCGT